>JBCCEL010000031.1:0-28655 GCA_039030315.1 Pseudomonadota bacterium | reverse complement strand
CCGGCCTGCCAGGTTGCCATATGGTTCAGGGTGTCCTGGACGCTATGATCGCGGCCGTAATTCATTATCTGCTTGGATCCCCAAATCGCCAAAGGCGATTTATCCGCAATCTCGGCCGCGATCTCGCGCACGCGATCAAGCATCTCTCCATGGCTGCCGAAGGTTTCGTTGACCAGTCCACTCGACAACGCCGCGGGAGCGTCAAGTCTTCGGCCCGTATAGGCCATCTCACGCGCCATACCTTCAGACATAACCTTCTGCAATCGCGGGAATGTGCCCACATCAGCTGTCATGCCGATATTGATTTCCTGAATCACAAAAAACGCATCTTCAGTGCAGTAACGCATGTCGCAGGCAGTCGCGAGATCCACACCGCCGCCAATACAACCGCCCTGAATCGCCGCCAGCACCGGAAAACGGGCCCGCTCCAGGCAAGTGAACGTTTCCTGGAAGCTCTCTACAGTCTTCATCAGGGCCGCACGTGCGCGTCCCGGCTCAACATTGGAAAGATCGGGCATGGAGGAAAAGACTTCCAGGTCCATGCCGGCGGTGAAATGCTTGCCTTCCGAAGAAACGATCAATGCGCGAATCGCACCGCTGCGGTCCAGACCCTCGACCGCTTCCCTGAACTCAGACCAGAAGGCGCGTGTCAGAGTATTGAGCTTGTCCGGGCGGTTCAGGGTGAGTTCTGCAATCTTTCCCGAAACAGTGACTGAGAAGGTCGTGGCGGCCATGAAAGGTATTGCTCCTATGTCCGCTCGCCACTTTCGCCAGGTGCTTGCTTGGCGAAATCCATAAACCGCTCCATGAGTTTCTCGAAGAACCCCATCAGCTTGTCGAGATCCTTGTCGTCGGGCAGCCGGAGTTCCTTCGACTTCTCTTCCTCGAGCTTCTTCAACTTCACCTCAAGCTCGGCAACGCGGGATTTCAGACGGATGTTGTCGCGCTCCAGAAGCTTGGTTCTGATGTCCTCTTCCGCTTTTTTGGGGTCCGGTTTTGTCTCTTCCTGTCTTGGAACCGTCTCAGCCAGTACAGCACATTCCCATTTGCGTCTCACCCGCTTGCATTCCGTTACAATTCCAGTCTTCGTGTCCAGCTTTACGAAGCCGTTGCCGGAATCCTTCATCGCAAAGCGGCCCGGCTCCTGCGCAAAGGCCGCTGTCGACGACAGGATGAGGCTGGTACCGGCTGCTGCCATCAGGAAAGCAAAACGCATGTCATGTCCTCCGATCAGACCGAGGGTCGTCAGGACCCGTCAGGTGTCAGGGTAGACGGGTTTGAAGCCAGGCCGGCCCGACGACACCGCATCCTCCAGAAGATCGATGCGGTCCTGACCCCAGAAGTACTCCCCGTCATAGAAGTAGGCCGGTACGCCAAAAATACCGAGTTCGATAGCTCTGGACGTGCTGTCTTCATAAACCCGCCCGATCGAGTTGGCGCCGGACATGCCCAGAAGCTTTTCACCATCCTCGCCTGCGGCGTTCGCCGCCTCGACCAATGCCGCTTCCTCCGCAAAGTTGGTCTGGCGTTCCCAGATGCCGGTGAAGACCTGACGCATGAAGGCTGCCGGGTTGCCGCCGTTCTGCTGGATCGCAATGATCATACGGTCGCCGGTCGATGCCGCAAACGGCCAATGGGCAGGCCAGAAATTGAAATCAAGATCGCGCTTGACCGCCCAGCGCTGCAGTTCCAGCGTCCGGTAGTCCTGCCTGGTCTTGTGGCGTTTGCCAAGCAGCGGCGTATCGGATGCTTCGAAAGCCTGAGGCAGATTGATCGGTACATAATTCACGGACGCTCCGCATCGCCCCATGGCCTCGTGGAATGCGTCATGGCCGATATAGGCCCAGGGCGACAACAGGGTGAAGTAATAGTCGACTTGGGCCATGTCTGCCTGTCTCCGTTCGCGGTTGCCCGGCGCCTAAAGGGTGCGCGCGATCAGCACCTTCATGATTTCGTTCGTTCCGCCATAAATGCGCTCGACCCGGGCGTCCCGGTACATCCTGGCGATGGGGTATTCGTTCATGTACCCGGCGCCGCCGTGCAGCTGCAAGCACTGGTCGATAATCTTGCACTGCAGGTCCGTCACCCAGTACTTCGCCATGGATGCGGTCGCAGCATCGAGTTCTCCCTTCACCAGCTGCCCGATACAATTGTCGACGAAAACCTTCGCAATGGTTGCCTCTGTCTTGGCTTCAGCAAGCTTGAACTGGGTGTTCTGGAAATCGATAACCTTCGATCCGAAGGCTTCGCGCTCCTTCACATAGTCCAGTGTGACCTCAAGAGCCCGCTCAATGCGGCCCATGGCCTGAACCGCGATCAACAACCGTTCCTGAGGCAGTTGCTCCATCAGCTGAACGAAACCCTGTCCCTCGACCGGTCCCAGCAACGCGTCGGCCTCTACCCGGATTTCGTTGAAGAACAGCTCAGCGGTGTCATTGGATTTCAATCCGATCTTGTCGAGATTCCGCCCGCGCTCAAAACCTTCCACGTTTCCTGTTTCGACGACGAAGAGAGAAGTTCCCTTGGCGCCGGCGGAAGGATCGGTCTTGGTGACCACGACAACCAGGTCCGCCAGGATCCCGTTGGTGATGAAGGTCTTCTGACCACTGATGACGTAATGGTTGCCATCCCTGCGGGCTGATGTCCGGACCGATTGCAGGTCCGAACCCGCGCCAGGCTCGGTCATTGCAATTGCTCCGATCATTTCGCCACTGGCAAGCTTGGGCAGCCAGCGCTTACGCTGGTCCTCCGAGCCGTAGTGAAAGATGTAGGGGGCGACGATCGCGTTGTGCAGCGGGAGGCCAAATCCGTCAATTCCGGAACGGGTGATCTGGTGCGTGATCACGGCGTCATGGGCGAACGACCCTCCCGCACCGCCATATTCCTCCGGAATTTCCGCGCAGAGCAATCCGGCTTCACCAGCCCTCTCCCAGGCTGAACGGTCGAAGTAGCCCTGCTCCTCCCATTTCTCGTAGTGCGGAACGTACTCTGCCTCGAACAGGCGCCGAGAGGCATCGGCAAGCATATCCAGATCCTCGGTCACCCAATCCGGCTTGGGGGTCGAGAGAACGTCCATTTCAATCCTCTTCCACGAAACGCGCAGCCCAAAGGGTGCGCTAGGGTCATGCCCGCACCTGCATCCTTACGCCAATTTGGAATCCAAGCCTAGGCTGACTTCACCTGCGGCTCATCAGGTTCGAAGGGGACGCCACGCTCCGCCAGCATGCCTTCGGTGACTGCGAGACCCCGCTTTAGATCGGCAATGGCCTCTTCCAGAGCAAAAAGCTGCTCCTCCAGATTCTTCAGCTGCGCCGTTCCCATGGCGTAGGCCGTTTGCAGCTGCCGGGTTTCTCCGTCCTGCAACTCGTAGAGGTCAAGCATTTCCTTGATCTCGTCCAGCGAAAAGCCGACCTTCTTGCCCCTCAGGATAAGCTGCAGCCTCGCCCGGTCGCGATAGTTGAATATCCGGTTCTGTCGTTCGCGCTCGGGATGCAGCAGATCCTTTTGCTCATAGAACCGCAGCGTGCGCGGAGTTACATCAAACTCCTGGCACAACTGTGTGATGGTATATCTTTCGGCGCGGTCGGCCCTGGTCTTGTCGTTCATTTTTTCGTTCGATTCCAACTGCACGATCACCGCCTTCGTCAGTCCAGACCTGTTACTCAACACTGCTCATTCGAAAGTTAGATTGGCGAGTGCACAAGGTCCAGACCTCCGAACACAATAGTCCGCAGCGCTTATCCCAAACCGGCAGCGCACTTCAACCCAGCGATCCAATGACGTCGTCGCGTCGTCCGTCCCCACAGGCGAATCTCTAACACTCGCCCCCATCCCGCCCGTGTCGCAACGGGCATAAGAGTTGTCAATACACCGCTTTGGGTCAGAATGCCGGACTGTGCCCCCTTTGAACGCCTGGTTAACTCTATCTTTACCAAGAAAGTTAACTTTTAGAGCCAGAAAACCGTGGCGTTCTGCGGCGCAAGAGCAGCAGACAGCCACGGCAACCAAAGTGGGTTCAACAGTTCTCAAGTAGGTAGCGGTGGCAGTCATGAATGCTGGGGTATTTTGGGGCGTTCAGCAACCTGAGGCACAGAACGACGGGTCAGCAGCTGCCGGAGGCGGCTTCGTGCACCCGGCACGGATGTCGAGCGACGGGGGATTTGGCGATTTGGATGACGCGGCACTTCACACAAAGCTTGACGAGCTGAGCGATCAGTTGACCGCCATGGTCAATCACCAGAGTTCTGAGGGGTATTCCCAGCAAGAGCCGGCTCCGGTTCCCTCCGCTGCTCCCGCTTCGACCCCATCCCCGGCTCCGGCTCCGGTTCCAGTTGCAGTTGCTGCTGAGCCCGCCGCACCGACTACCCGTTCCCTGATCGAGAGGATCGAACAGTCCGAGAAGACGTCATCTGAGTCTCTCAGTGCGGTTAACCAGAAACTCTCCGAACTCGGCAACCGCCTCCAGACCCTTCAGGACACCGCCACGTCCGTTCACGCACAGCCGAACAATGAAAAGCCTGAGTTCGAATCAGCCATCAGGAACGTGATGGACCAGGTCCAGCAGGCTGAGAAGCGCAACCGCGACCTCATGAAAGCGCTGCAGGACAGGATGGCGGAGCTTGGCGCCCGCGCAGCTGCGGCGCCAGATGCACAAGTCAGTCAGTCCGCTCCGGCCATTCAGGATATTGAACGCAGGCTGGCAGATCTTCACGACAAGCTCGAACGCCGCGAGCAGCATTCGGATGACAGCACCCGACTCTCCACGATCGAGAGCAAACTGGCAGAGCTTTCGCAGGGCGTCGAGGCGCTGCCGGCGGCCAGCACGGGCGACGTGGCCGGCGGTATGGAGGCCGCAACATACTTCGCGGAACGCATTGCCGCCGGCGAAAAACCGGTCGATGTGGCAACGCGCGACGAACTGGCAAATATGGAAAGCCGGATCGAGGAGCTTTCCCGGCAGTTTGCCGCCACACCCGCGCCGGGGGCCGACACCGACCGGCTCCGCAGCGATGTCACAGCTCTCACAGAACAGGTCCGGCAGATCAAGGCTTCAGCCGCGTCGAACCGCGATGTGCAGTCGATGCGCTCATCGCTGGAGAGCTTGACAAAGGTCGTTTCCCAGAAGGACGGCTCGGAGCCGTTGGATGCACTGCATCAACGCATCAACGAACTCGCCCATTTGCTGCAAACCTCCATTCCATCGCAGGCGGAGAGGAGCAAGGTCGGCGAGCTCGAGGCGAAAATCCTACAGCTTGACGCCCGCCTGGCCGCCGCGCAGGCCCAGCCGGACAACACCATGGCCGTCAAGGCCCTGGAGGCTCAGCTCAAACAGGTTTCAGACCGGTTGGGAGAGCAGGAAAAACGGTTTGCCGCCCTCAGTCAAATCGAGAACTCCATCGCGCAGCTGACGTCGCAGTTGGAGATCACCCGCACCGATGTCGGCCGGACGTCGCAACAGGCCGCTGAACTCGAGGCCTCGATCACCCAGTTGACGAGCCGGATGCAGACCACGCGGAATGAGGTTACGAGCTCTGCAGAGAGTGCCGCCCAGCGCATGGCCGATCAGATCCGTATGGAGGTCGACGTCAAGTCTGCTCAGCAGGTTGCGGCGCAGCCGGCCTCCGGCGAGGTGGCCGCTCTTCAACAGGGACTGCAGGCTGTTCAGGCTCAGGCGCAAAGCACGGACAAGCGGACGCAAGACACTCTGGTCGCCGTTCATGACACGTTGGACAGCGTTATCGAACGGATGAACCAGATTGAGGCCGCCAAGGCCGCGGTGGCTGCGGCTAGCGGTCTTCCCGATCAATCGCTCACAAGTGTGCCTCCGGCCCTCCCGGCAAACACGGATGGTCCTGCTCCACAGGCAGCTACGGATCCACTCACTGCCAGAATGGCCGTAAGACCTGTCGCACCAGAGCCCGCCACAGTTTCAGCCGTGGCGGACCAGCAACCCATGTTCGCTGCGCCCAATGTCGGCGAGGCCATGCAGGCGCAACCCGTCACGCCGGCTGTTGCCGCGCCTGAGGCTCCTGCGGCGGCCGCCTCGAGTTCGGGCGGGCGGCAAGACTTCATCGCAGCCGCGCGCGAGGCGGCAAGGGCAGCCGGACACACACCAACGGGCCCATCCGCGCCGGGCGTTGCTGCCCAGAACGCAAATGTGGTACTCGGAGCTCCTGCCGCAGGGCTTCCTGCGAGTGCGGATGCTGATGAGAGCGGCGGCCAAAAGAAGAAGAAGCTTATCCTGGCTGGTATCGTTGCTCTGCTGATCGGAGCCGCTACCGGCTACGGTGTTATCAATTACTCTAAAGGGCCGGATCCTGTGATGGATGCGCCGCTCGCGGTGCAGCCTGCGCCCAGCTCCGCGCCTCAGCAGGCTGTCCCGGACGCAGGAACGCAGCCCGCCGCCATTCAGCCGGCCGAAACCGCGCCGCTGGACGGTGCTCCACTGGGTGCCGATGGAACTCCGCCGGAAACCGACCCCGCGCCTGACGGTGTCCAGCCGGCTGAAAGCGTGCCGTTCGATCCCACCGCCCCCGCCCAGAGCAACAACCTGCAAGGAGTAACGCCGCTGCAGGCTGATCCGATTCAAACCGGCTCCGTCAGCAACCTGGAAGGAAAGGGGGCCAACCTCAGCACAAGCGGTCCTGCGCCCACTCCGGTTGCCAAGCAGCTTGACCCCAACATCACGACCATTGGCAAGGTCGACCGCAGTTCGCAGGATTCCAGCCTCGAGGCCCTGTCGGTCCTCAGCGAACAGGCCAAGACCGCCCCGGTTGTGCAGGCCGATCCGTTCGTCACCGGAGCAATTCCGAATGCCGCGACGGCGAACGTGGAGGAAGAGCCTGTCCAGGGTTCGGTTTCGGAGCGCATTGCAGCCGCAGGCCTGCCCGGCGCCCTGGGGCCGCAAGGCATGCTGGCAGCTGCAGTCAAGGGCGACAAGGTCGCCCAGTTCATGGTCGCTGCCCGCCTGAGCGACGGCAAAGCTGTTCCGAAGGACTTCCAGAAGGCTTCGAAATGGTACCACAAGGCCGCGACCAAGGGCCTCGCCCCCGCCCAATACCGGCTCGGCACGCTGTATGAACGTGGACGCGGTGTCAAAAAGGATCTGAAGACAGCCAAGGGCTGGTACGAGCACGCCGCGCACCGCGGACATATCAAGGCCATGCACAACATTGCGGTGCTGATGGCCAACGGCATGGACGGTCAGCCGAAATTCAGCCAGGCCGCGTACTGGTTCAAGAAAGCCGCAAACCTCGGTCTGAAGGACAGCCAGTATAACCTGGCGATCCTCTACCAGCAGGGGCTTGGCGTACAGAAGGATCTGAACGAAGCCTATCGCTGGTACGCCCTGGCGGCCAAGCAGAAGGACAAGGACGCAGCCAAACGCATGAAGCTTCTGGCCGGCAAGCTGGGGGCCGCGGACCTCAAAAAGGCCCGGCAGCTCGTGGAAACCTGGCGGCCGGTGCGGGCCAAGTTTGCGGCAAATGTGGTGACCCCGCCGATCGGCGGCTGGGCGGATGCTGCGCCCGCCAAATCACGAAGCAAGCCGCTTGCCCTCGCCCCGCTGCCGCCGGACGCTGTCAGGCAGACCCAGAAAATGCTGAACGCGATCGGCTTTGACGCCGGTGTCGCCGACGGCCTGATGGGACCGCAAACCATCAAGGCCATCCGCACATTCCAGAAACAGGAAGGTATGGAAGTGACCGGCAGTGTTTCGCCGGAACTTCTGCGCCGGCTCCGCAACCTTCCGGGCTAACCCTCCGTCAGCCTGAAGCCGCGATAGCCGTCGCGCACCATGTCGTCGCACTTTTCGACATAGGCCGGGAAGCCTGGATAGGGCATGAAAACCCTTGGCTTGCCCGGCACGTTGGCGCCGAGATACCAGGAATTGCAGGTCGGGAAGAGGGTGCGCCCAGCAATCTCGTTCACGTGGGCGACCCAGGCATCCTCGGCCTCCGGTTCGGCTTCCACGGATGCGAGCCCCTGTTTCTGGGCCGAACAGATGAACTCGGAGATCAGCTCCACGTGCTGCTCGATCGTCGGTAGCATGTTGGTCAGGACGGACGGACTGCCGGGTCCGGTCACCATGAAGAAATTCGGGAAGCCGGCCGTCGCCACGCCCAGGTAGGTACGCGGACCTTCGGCCCACTTCTCCTTCAGGCCTTTCCCGTCCCGGCCGCGGATATCCACCCTGGTGAGTGCACCGGTCATCGCGTCAAATCCCGTAGCGCAAACGATGTCATCCACCACGTGGAGCGTCCCGTTCGCCCTCACTCCGTCAGGCTTGATGCACTCGATACCGCTCTCCCGGATATCCACGAGGGTGACGTTGTCGCGGTTGTAGGTCTCGAAGTACCCGATATCGACGCACATCCGCTTGCAGCCCAGCACCGACTGCGGGCACAGGAGTTCAGCGATGTCCGGATCGTCGACCTTTTCCCGGATCTTGCCCCGGACGAACTCGGCAATGCTCTCATTGGCTTCACTGCTCAGGATCACATCGTTGAAGGAGCCCGCAAAGGACAGGCCGCCACGATCCCACCGCATCTCGTATTCGCGCTGCCGTTCTGCTTCTGGTACCGAGAACGTCGCTTCGTCACGGATCTCGTAGTGAATCCCGTTCCGCACCTTCCTAGCCCGCGCGCGAAACGCTGGATACTCCGCCTTGATCGCGTCGCGAAGTTTGGGATCGACGCCTCCGTTATGGGCCGGAACGGCATAATTGGCGGTGCGCTGGAAAACCGTGAGATGGGCGGCTTCTTCCGCGATCAGCGGTATGGACTGTATGGCCGATGAGCCCGTACCGATCACCGCCACCCGCCGTCCGGAGAAATCCACCTTCTCATGCGGCCACTGGCCCGTATGGAAGATCCGCCCCTCAAAGCTCTCCAGCCCGGCGATCTGAGGCATGTTCGCGGACGAGAGGCAGCCCGTGGCCATGATGAAGTACTTTGCGCGCGTGCTCCGTCCGTCGGATGTCCTGATACTCCAGAGCGCGGTCGCCTCGTCGTAGCGCGCGCCCAGGACTTCCACGCCGAACTCAATGTCCCGCCTGAGGTCGAAGCGGGCGGCGACGTGGTTTGCATAGGCAAGAATTTCCGGCTGCGGCGCATAACGCTCGGACCAGTCCCACTCCTGCTGCAGGTCCTCGTCGAACTGGTAGGAATACTCCATGCTTTCCACATCGCAGCGCGCGCCGGGATAGCGGTTCCAGTACCAGGTGCCGCCCACACCCTGCCCGCGCTCGATGACCCGTACCCGCAGCCCGCGACCGCGCAGAAAATGAAGCAGATACATGCCGGCGAATCCGGCGCCGACAACGACACCGTCAAACTGGATGTCTTCGCCCTCCGCCATGGCTCAGATCGCCGTAAGGCCGCCGTCCACGACCATGCTTGAACCGGTCATGAAGCCGGAATCATCCGACGCCAGAAAGACGATCGCCTTTGCGATATCATCAACCGTACCCAGGCGTCCCATGGGATGACGAACCTCAGCCTCGCGCGCCGCAGAGGCCCGGTCGCCCTTCTTCGAGGCAGCCCGCACATCTATGGTCTTCTGCCCCATCTCCGTGTCGATGACACCGGGATGAACCGCATTGACCCGGATCCGGTCGCCTCTGGACGCAAACACGACCGCCTGCGACTTCGTGAACAGCGTCACACCGCCCTTGGTCATGGAGTAAAGAGGATCGAGCGGGGCACCAACCAGGCCGGCAATTGATGACAGGTTTACGATGGAACTCCCGTGCGGACTTTCTCGTCCAGCCTCGCGCAGGGCATCGGCGCAGTGCTTTGTCCCCAGGAACACTCCGGTCATGTTGATCGCCGACATGGCGTTCCATTCCTCGAGCGTCGCATCCTCAATGGACTTGCCAAGAAAGTACCCTGCGTTGTTGACCAGCACGTCGAGCCGGCCAAAGCGTTCAACGGCGAGAGCGGCTGCATGCTGCCACGCCGTCTCCTTCGTCACGTCAAGTCTCGTGAATTCCGCCGCTTCACCGATCTTGCCGGCCGTTTCTTCGCCCTCATCAGCCAGAACGTCGCCAATAACGACTCTGGCACCCGCCTGCGCCATGAGGTGCGCAGTTGCCGCTCCAATCCCCTTGGCTCCGCCGGATATCAGGGCAACCTTTCCGTCCAGTCGGTTCATTCAGTGCTCCCAGTCCGCAAAGGCCAGACCCTACAGCAGGGAGCAAGGAAGTCACGAAAGAAAGGCGTCGAGATCAGGCAAGTTTCTCGCGCAGGGTGTCGGTTATCCTGTCTGCCACCGTATTGAAATGCGTTTCCTGCTCGAACTCGGGGTGCCAGATCATCCACAAGGGCCGCGTCCGCTGCTCAATGTCCTCGATCCGGCGAAGTCCGGTGTCCGGTTCCGCCATGAATCTGGGCAGGAATGCCGTCGCGGCCCCGGATGAGACCATTGCATGGATTGACGAGAAACTCGTTGCGGTGAAGCGGACACCGTCATTGCTGCCCTCCTTCTCCGACCAGCGCACCTCCTGCAGATGCAGCTGCGCAAGATCCAGAGCCGCCCACTCCCGGGTGTTCGTTCGCGACCGCGCCGCCTCGTATGCCGCATATTCCACATCAGCGATAAAGCGCGCATGACTGAGATCGCTCGCCGGTTTGGCCAAGCGCAAAGCGACATCTGCCTCGTGCCGCCGCAGATTGAGGTTCCGGTCATCGCCGATCAGTTCAAGACGGAAGTTCCGCCCTCGCGCGATGATGTGCGCTGCTGGGGCCAGGAGCCTGTCACACACATAGTCAACTGAAGTAATCCGGACCGTGGGAATGGGGCGGACTTCCGCCACTCCGAGCTTTTCCAGCGTTCTGTCGAGCGAGGCTTCCGCGTCCTCCAGATGATGCAGGATGTCCTGGCAGGCCGGCGTCGTCGTCAGATGCCGTCCACCGCGCTCCAGAAGACGGCGTCCAATGTCGCGCTCCAGCGCTCTCACACGCCGGCTGACCGTCGTTTCGTCGATACCGAGCTTCCTGGCCGCGTCCGCGTAGGAGCCGGTGGAGACCACCGCGAGAAGAGTGTGCAGTGAGTTCCAGTCCGTCATGTACTCAATGGTCTCCCACGGGCATCAGAACATACAGAGCCGACGGTAATGATACATGATGGCGGTCCAATTCCCCAAACTTGGCTGGGCCAATTCCTTAACCCATTGTAAATTCTTGCCACCTCCGGTGATTACGCTCGAGAGGCCACGTTCGACCGGCGAATCACCTATTATTCCGGCCATGGCAATTCTTGGAGCGCGGATTCGTGCTGGAGACTGATCTCTATCCCCCGGTTAAGGCCTTCCTGGAGAGACAGGGCTACGAGGTGAAATCAGAGGTCAAGTCATGCGACGTGGTGGCGGTCAGGGGAAATGAGGCGCCGGTCATTGTTGAACTGAAAACCAAGCTCAGTCTGCCCCTCATACTCCAGGGCATAGACCGCCAGTCCGTTACAGATGCTGTCTACATTGCCATCGGACCATTGCGCGGCTCGAGACGAACGTCCCTCTGGGGCCGGCATCGCAAACGGATCCTCGGCTTGTGCAGGCGTTTGGGCCTCGGTCTTTTGAGCGTCGAAGGAACCTCGGACCGCACGCGGCGCGTTGAAGTGCATCTCGATCCTCTGCCCTACCAGCCGCGGAAGAACAATCGCCGCACGTCAATGCTGCTTGGCGAGTTTGAGCACCGCGCAGGAGATCTCAACACGGGCGGTTCAAGCCGGCGTCCTCTGATCACCGCCTATCGCCAGGATGCATTGCGCTGCGTGAAGTTTCTGGAGGGCACGGGCCAGGCAAAGCTGGCGGATATCCGATGCGGAGCAGCGGTCGAGCGGGCCTCGGGGATTCTCCAGAAAGACGTCTACGGCTGGTTCCAGCGGGTAGAACGGGGAATCTACACGCTCTCTCCCAAGGGAACGGCAGCGGCCGGACAATTCCGGGACGTCATCAATCGCCTGTAGCTGACATTCTGCCCGTTCCCGGGAAGCTTCCGTTAACCAAGAGTGGCTAATTTTGCTGAAGTTCTGGGCCGGGGCAGCCCCGAGGTCTGCGTGCAAAAGTTCAAATCATCCATTGGCGCCAAACTGGCTCTTACCGTCCTGGTCTCCGTGCTGGGCGCACTCCTGCTCATGACCGCAGCGTCAACATGGCGGGAAGTCGTCCGCTACTCCGAAACCAAGCGGCAGGAAATGGACGCGACGGCAAAGATCTTCGCGTCCACCGTTGCCGATCATGTCGCAGCGAAGGACAAGGTTGCAACCCTCAAGGCGCTGCGGGCCATCGCCCGGCTGCCGCTGATCGAATTCATCGAGGTGTACGATTCCGACCGCAAGAGACTGGCCAGTCTCGGTTCTGGTGTCGTGCTGGAGAAGACGGATCAGACCACTGACGGCGCAAAGCTGCTGGAACTGCTTCGAGGGGAGCCTGCCCGCGTCATTACTCCAGTCATCAAATCCGGCAAGCCCGTGGGTATCCTGAGCCTTGTGGCAAGCACTTCCGACCTGCGTGCGCGATTGGTTGACGGGATCTGGAGCCTCGTGCTGGCCGCGGCGGCGGCCGCCCTGGTTAGCCTGGCCCTTGCCCTCAAACTTCAAGGCAACATCCTTAAGCCGATCCGCCGCCTGACCCGTGCCATGTCCGATGTGCGCAGCACCCAGAGCTTCGACGAGGTGGTGGTACGCGAGAGCCAGGATGAAACCGGCCTTCTCGTTGACGCCTTCAACGACATGCTCAGCCACATCCGGGAGCGTGACGTCATGCTGGCGCGGCACGCCGAAACACTCGAGTTGAAGGTCAAAGAGCGCACGCACGAACTGCAGATCGCCAAGGAACAGGCCGAAGAGGCGAATGTCGCCAAGTCCGAGTTTCTCGCGACCATGAGCCACGAGATCCGCACGCCCATGAACGGGATGCTGGTCATGGCTGAACTCCTTTCCACCGCCGACCTTGCGGCGCGCTATCAGCGCTATGCCGAAGTCATCATGAAATCGGGCACCAGCCTGCTTTCCATCATCAACGACATCCTCGACTTTTCAAAGATCGAAGCCGGACGGATGGACGTCGAGGAAGTGCGGGTCGAACCAGAAGGACTTGTTGACGACGTACTGAGCCTGTTCTGGGAGCGCGCGGCAACCAAGAGTGTCGATCTTGCCGGCTATGCCGCACCCGATGTTCCGGCCGCCATTGCAGGCGATCCGGTGCGGCTGAATCAGGTTCTTGGTAACCTGGTCAACAATGCGCTGAAGTTTACGGAAACCGGCTCGGTTTTCGTGACTGTCCGGATGGCCGAAGTGGACGGCTCTTCCCCGCGCATAGAGTTTGCCGTCCATGATACCGGTATAGGCATTCCAGCCGACAAGATCAGCAAGGTCTTCGAGAGTTTCTCGCAGGCCGATCAGTCGACCACCCGCAAGTTCGGTGGCACCGGCCTGGGCCTGCCGATCTGCAAACGTCTGGTAGAGGCCATGGGTGGTGAAATCGGTGTCCGGAGTTCTCCTGGCAAAGGATCGGTTTTCTCGTTCTGGCTGCCAGCAAGGGTGATCGAAACCGCAGATGAAACCGGGGCCTTGACCGGTTCGGAAATACGAGCGGCGATCGCACTGCCTGGTGCGGCGTCGGTCGGCGTGCTCGCGAACAGCCTTAAGGAACTTGGCGCTGCTTTCGATCTGCGGACGCAGGACGACACGTCACCGCTCCCTCAAGGTACCAGCCACGTCGTCGCCAGCCCTGGCGCGATCAGGGCGATGGACATCCCCGCCGGCACCACCGTGGTCGTCCTTTCCGAGATGGGCGACTTTGCCCCAGATGAGATGTTGGCCAGCGGGACGGCGCACGACCTTCTCTATCGTCCCGTGACGTCGAGGACCTGCCGCGAGCTTTTGGCGGGCCTTGTGAACGGGCAACCGCGCGGCCGCGAACTGCTCGAAGCGCGCAGCAGCAGAACAATGGACGTGCCTTCGTTTGCAGGCACCCGGGTGCTCGTCGCCGACGACAATCCGGTCAACCGGGAAGTTGTTGTTCAGGCCCTGCAGAGGCTGCAGGTGCGCCCGAAAATCGTCGAGGACGGGGCACAGGCGCTCGATGCCGCCCGCGCCAGCCGCTTCGACCTGATCCTCATGGACGGCAGCATGCCCGTGATGGACGGCTTCGCCGCTTCGCGCGCCATCCGCGATTTCGAAGCGGACACGCACGCTGCGCCGGTGCCTATTGTTGCGCTGACTGCGCATGTGGCCGGCCAGGGCGCCGATGCCTGGAAAAATGCGGGGATGAATGATTGCATCATCAAGCCGTTCACGATGAAGGCCCTGGTGAGGTGCTTTGAGACCTGGTGCGGCAGTTTGGATGTTGTAGCAGCCACACCGCAGCCCGAAGAGGTCCCACATACCTGTCCCAAGGCCACGGCGCTCGATCATCAGGTTCTCGCCAACATCGCCGAGATGGCAGGCAACGACGGCGAGAAGCTTCTGCGAACGGTGTTCGGTCTGTTCCAGAACAATGCCGATGCTGGCCTTCAGGCGATCCGGAGCGCATTTGAGGCGGGCGACCGGAGCGCCGTCGCCACCGCAGCGCACGCCCTGAAATCGATGAGCACCAATTCAGGCGCAATGGTTCTTTCGGGTCTGTGTGGCGAGCTGGAGGCAGCGGCTCCAGACGCGGAGACCCCGGGGTTGCAGGTGCAGATTGAGGCGATCGAGCTTGAGGCCTGGCACGCGCTGGCCGCCATGGAAAACGACGAACACATCCTCTCTGCGCTGGCCATCCTGGACGCCGCCTGAACCAGGCCGCCTGTCACACTCCGGGCGCGGCCGTTGCCGAAAACGCCATGAGCTGCGGCGCCGTCAACACACCGGGCGCTGTGACCTGGCCCCCGTTACTCTGGAAACCGCGATAGCCGTCTTCAGCCACCTGGTTGCAGATGTTCCTGTAGCGGACCATGCCGCCGGCGTAGGGCATGAAAATGCGTGGCTTTCCCGGAATGTTTGCGCCGAGATACCAGGAGTGACCGGCCTGCGGGAGCAGTGTCGCGTTCGCGGCATCGTTCACATGGGACACCCACTGCAGCGCAGCGTCCTCGGAGGCTTCGAACTCCGCAATCCCCTCGGCTTCCGTGTGGCCGATGCAGTCTCTGATCCATTCGACATGCTGTTCGATCGCCACAGGCATGTTTGTGAGAACCGACGGGCTGCCGGGCCCTGTCACCGTGAACATGTTGGGAAAGGCGGGCACGGTCAGTCCAAGATAGGTCTTCGGCCCCTCGTGCCAGGCCTCGCTCAGCCGAAGTCCCTCGCGGCCGCGGATGTCCATGGCCAGCAGGGTGCCGGTCATGGCGTCGTAACCGGTGGCGAACACGATGATGTCCAGCTCATGATGCCCGGCACTCGTCTGAAGACCGGTTTTGGTGATCTTCTGGATCGGTTGGGCCCGGACATCAACCAGCGCGACATTGTCCCGGTTGAAGGTCTCAAAATAGCTGGTGTCGATGGGCGGACGCTTGGCCGCGTAGGGATGATCGATGCTCGCCAGCTTTTCAGCGGTTTCCGGGTCGTCGACGATACTGCGGATCTTGCTCTTGATGAAGTCCGCCGCGGTGTCGTTGGCCGGCTGGCTCAGCAGCAGGTCGCGGAACGTGCCCCGGAATCGCAGCCCTCCCACATCCCAGGCCTTCTCGTAGATTTCAGCGCGTTCGGCTTCGTTCACGTCAAAGACGTCCCGTTCGGCAATGCGGAAGGGATGGCCATTCGGCGTTGAATGCAGAACCTTGCGGATCTCATCGTGGTTCTCGCGGCAATAGCGCCGGAACTCCTCACTCAGCGGCCCGTTGTGGGCAGGTACGCTGTAGTTGGCGGTGCGCTGGAAGACGGTGAGGTGCTTTGCCGTTTCGGCGATCACGGGTGCGGCCTGGATGCCGGTCGACCCGGTTCCGATCTGGCCGACCCGTTTGCCGCTGAAATCGACATCTTCGTGTGGCCAGAGGCCGGTGTGGTACCAATCGCCAGCAAAATCCTCCAGGCCGGGGATCGCCGGCACGTTCGCGGACGAGAGGCATCCGACCGCAGTTACCAGGTAGCGGCACGATATCCGGTTCCCCGCATCGGTTGTCACGAGCCAGCGCTTGTCGCCATCCGCCCAGTGTGCCGAGGTGACCCTTGTCCCCAGACGGATATCTGTACGAAGGTCGAGCCTGTCGGCCACATAATTGAGATAGCGAACAATCTCCGCATGGCCGGGATAACGCTCCGTCCACTGCCACTCCTCCAGAAGTTCCCTGGAGAAATAGTAAGCGTATCCGTGGCTTTCCGAATCGCACCGGGCGCCGGGATAGCGGTTCCAGTACCAGGTGCCGCCGACGCCCTCGCCCTTCTCCAGAACGACCGTCCGCAGGCCCAGCTGGTCGCGCAGACAATGCAGCTGATAGAGCCCGCCAAAACCTGCACCGACGATTACCGCATCGAAATCTTCATGCGCCTTCGCCGGTTCTTCAGCACCGTTATCCATAACCGCTCGCCCCTCCCGAAGGCGCTTGTGCCGTTCCTGCAACTTTGTCTTTGACAGGACAGGACGCCCATGGCAATGGACGCATCAATCCATGCATAGCCTGCAAATCGAAGGAAGAGTACCGTGGTCAAACCGGAACTTGGTACCAAACGCGTTTGCCCGTCCTGCGGCATCAGATTTTACGATCTTCTGAAGGAGCCTATCGAGTGCCCGAGCTGCGGCGTCACTTTCATGGCGGAACCGATCCTGCCGTCGAAGAACGATGCGCCCCCGCCGGCCGAACCGGAGAAGAAAGCCGTCGAAGAAGAGGAAGCTGTTGAGGGCGACGGCGAGGTCGAAGTGGTGAGCCTTGAGGACGTTGAGGAAGATACACCTGACACCGAAGACGCGGACGTTGCGGCCGCGGCGGAAATCGCTGACGTGGAGCTGGACGAGGACTCCAACGAAGAGTCCAGCGACGAGTTCCTCGAAGACGATGATGAGGAATCCGGCGATGTTTCCGGCTTTATCGGCGGCGTCAATCCGGTAACGCCTACCGACGGCTAGATCTGGAGTTTGTGGCCGGCCTTATCGGCCCCGGTCGCGGATTTCTCGGCGGAACCCGCAACGATCAATCCGGCGTTTGGGGCTTGAACTTTCCGCCCCTTACGCATAGGTTCCGCTCCCCGAGGACAGGCTGAACATATGGCCTGGATCCCGGCACGACATAGCTCCCTTGTTCCGGAGCAAACTGGATGGGGCCATAGCTCAGTTGGGAGAGCGCTTGAATGGCATTCAAGAGGTCGTCGGTTCGATTCCGATTGGCTCCACCACTTCTCATTTCCGGCTCTAATTCACCCGAGCAGCCTTGAAGCGTGACGCTTTCCCGGCGGTTCCGGGACCCTGAGCCGGCCACGTGGAACAATTTCGGCAAATGCCAATTCAGAGCCGTTCTGTGCAGCGCGGTTTGGTCAGATGGCCGAGACTCATAAGAGTTTCCGAGGAACGCGAGCAGCGGCGGTTGGCCCGCTCAGTTTCCAACCTTTCAAGGGCTGGTTCACGATTGCAGGCAATCCGGGACCGATAGCCTCCGCATTTTCCGCAGTGCTGAGGTGAAGGAAAATCATGTGCACATTCTCCACATCGGCATAATAATCGGCGCCTGGTTCTCACTCCGGAAGACACCATGGACAGCGTACCGGCAACACATCCCACGCAGCAACGCATGCAGCGCATTTTGGGCCAGGACGGCTACGCGCAGCTGTTCCGGCCTATTGAGGAAGCGGCCGGTCTGCCAAACGCAGCCTACTGGTCGGAAGAATGGTTCCAGATGGAACAGGAACTGATCTTCCGCCGCTCATGGGTGTTTGGCGGCGCACGCGCCGAGATTGCCGAGCCCGGCGCGATCAAGCCGATCGAGATCGGCGGGCTGCCGATGTTTCTGGTGCATGGGCAGGATGGAGTGATCAGGGGGTTTCAGAATGTCTGCCGCCATCGCGGCATGCAGCTCGTGACGGAACCATGCAAGAGAAAGACCCTGACCTGCCCGTACCACAAATGGGCATACGGCCTGGATGGCAAGCTGCGATCACGGCCCCATTTCCAGGGCCCGAACAAGCCGGATACGTTCCCGGACGGAGGCGGCGAGAAACTGGATCTCATTTCTGTGCGCGTGGAGGAGTTCTTCGGCTGCCTGTTCGTCAACGTCTCGGGAACCGCCGATCCGCTGGATGTCTGGATGGCGCCGGTTCTGGGGCAGCTCTCAGGCTACGATCTGTCTGCGATCCGCTGGGCGGGCAAGCTGGATTTCGAAGTGGAGAGCAACTGGAAGCTGGTCTACGAGAACTATATGGAGGGCTATCACGTTTTTGCCCTCCACCCCCGGCTGTTGAAGTTTGCGCCGATGGAATTGCGCTGGTCAGGCGAATGGCGGGGAAGCACCTTCGTCAACGGCTACCGCTTTCCGGAAATTGAGGAAGGGCGCGGCGCAGGCCTGCCCCACTATCCGGGTCTGTCGAAAGAGGACAGCATGCGCGGACAGTGGTTCCTGACCATGCCACATTTCGCAGTGGAGATCTTTCCGGACCAGTTCACCGTACTCGTCGCCTATCCGGAAACACCGGACCACTGCCGCGAGGAACTGCACGTCTTCCTCATCGGGGATGAAGCAGCCACCGGGCAAAAGTACCAGGCAGAACGCGAGGCCGTGATCCGGATGTGGGACGACCTCAACACCGAGGACATATCGATCCTCAAGGGCATGCAACAGGGGCGCCGGTGTACAGGGTACGACGGCGGCCGGCTCTCGCCCCACTGGGAAGGCCCAACGCTCAGCTATGCGCGCAAAGTCATCCAGCTGATGATGCAGGACTAGGAGAGCCGCTGGCAGGCTTCCACTCGCGCCTGAACATGTGACCCACGGTCTATCGCTAGCGCTGCCCAAGAAAGTTGGTATCGAGGAGGCAGGTGCTCATCTTGCCGTGCGAAGGCCGCTTGACCGGAAAGCTTGAAACATCCGGTCCGCAAGCACCTGTTGTCCTTGTGGATTGAAGTGCTGATCACAGGAAAATGAGAGATAGGGACGCTTCAGCTGGTTTGCGGCGACATACCTGCCGATGTGGTGCGCCAGATCGAAGGTTGGAACGCCGCGACTTTCACCGTACCGCTTGATCCATTTGGAGGAATGATACGGATCGAAGCTTCCGGGAACCTGGCCGCGACTATTCGGCAAGGGCGCCCACCAGGGGTTGGTCCCAAGATCATAGCCCCAGTCGAGGATCATCAACTCCGCCCCGTCTGCGCGAACCTGCTGCAAAAGACGATCGAGAACATGCTCCGTGACCTCCCATGCCTTCCTTGAGGTGGGATCGTCGGGATCAAGATAGCGATAATGGGCGGTTTCCGGAGTAAGCCAGGACGGCAGCTCCGGTTGCGGTGTGTCGAACAATATCGGCCCGGCGAACAGGTGATAGGCGCGGTAGGCGAAGAAGAACGTCGCGGAATGATCCGTCAGCCAGGCCGTGAGGTCATAGTAGGGAGGTTTGCGGGGCGGAACAGCCTTGAACTTGCCCGACGGCATCTTCTTCAGATACGGGGTCGGAAAGCGGAAACCGACACTCTTGACGGTCTCTTCCAGATTGGCCTCCAGATCGTTGCTGTAGAACACGAGCGCGACAATGTCCGGTTTGAACTTCCGCACATCCTGCTTGTATCGCAGATACTCCTGATACGTTGAGTAGCCGCCCGCAGCGAAGTTCATGATCTCCCAGGAATCGCCGCTCTGGTTGTTCAGCTTTTGCTCAAGCAAATGCGCGGCCGTTTCGTGCGGCTTGACGTGGACCGATTCGATCATGGAATCGCCCAACAGCGCCACCCTGGTTACATTATCTGGTTTTTCCAGCGCTCTCTCGCGATCGCGCATTCCCCAGCTGTTGATCGACACGTAGCCATCGTAACAGCGTCTGTGCACACCCTCACGGCCTGGAACCAGGGAAACACCAAGAACGGGATCGTATTGCCTGAACCGGAAGGACGAAGGTCCGAACTGCATGGCAAATCTCAGGCACAGCTCCAGCCCGACAAGCGTAAAGACCGCGAGGAAAAAGAGATACCTAACCAGCTTTGCTATTCTGAGCCTGGCGGGATGGCTGGCTGCGGACATGATCGTGAGGCCGGGTTGTTGGTGCGTGACTGCAACCTGTGACTAGCAAGATGCAGACCACCGGTACGGGGCCGCCGATCGCCCACCGGGCGCGGAGCGTAGCGACCTGGCTCAGAATGGAACAGTTCGGCGGTCCACCCGCATTTTCTCTCCTGTGCAATCGGCCCATGGGGACGCTCGGAGGGTTTCAGCCATCCGGCCAGATCAGCTCCAGCGGACGGTTTGTGATGATGTCTTCAATCACCTCATCCGGGAACCGCGGCATCGACACGCCGTCCCCCCAGTCATTGAGGCCGCGAAACTCATCGAGCGCCTCGCGGGGCGTGCGGACGGGAAAGTCGGAACCGAACAGGATCCGGTCTGTGACCCCATACTCATGCGCCACCATCAGACCGTTGTAGAGCTGCCACTTGCGGTGAAAGCGGGCAGACAGATCCGAGAAGATCTGCGGATGCTTGCGCATCAACACCACGGTCTCCTCCATCCAGGGCTGACCAAGGTGGGCAACGATCATGCGCAAACCGGGGAACTCCCGGGCGACGCGGTCGAGCAGGATGGGATTGCCGTATTCCAGGGCGCAGCTGGCGGGATAGCCCGCTGACTGATGCCACAGCAGCGGAATGTCCAGTTCATCGCAAAGCCTGTACATCCGGCCCGCTTCCGGTCCCCAGGGGTCAAAATTGTTGTACACCGGTGAAATCTTCAAGCCGTGCAGGCCAAGCTCTCGAACCGCATGCTCAAGCGCGCGGTCAGCACCGTCAGCCAGGGGATTGACGCATGCAAACCCTTTTGCGCGCCCGGCGTAACGGCCGACAAACTCGGCGACGAACGCGTTCGGCACTTCAAGGCCGATATTGGGAAAGTTCATCGTTACGACCACAAACTGTTCCACTACCCCTGCCACATCACGCTCGAAGCGTTCAGGAGATGCGTCCGAAGTGGGAACCACGCGGTCGGAAAACTCCTCGCCTCCGGTTCTGATGTGCGAGTCGAGCCAGAGATTGGCGTGCCAGTCGATCAGCATTTCGGATTTCCCATCAGCAGTGTTGCGGGTCTTCGCACGGGTTGCGAAGCCAAGGCCGGAAGAATACTCTGGCCACAGAACTTTGCAGTAATGACCATGAGCATCACATACACCACGAGCAAGGATCAGGTTACCCCACCGCCCAATGACTGGGACCGTGGCGGCCTTCCCGCCTGGGCCTACACCAGCGCGGAATTCTTCGACCTGGAGAAGGAGATTCTGTTCCGCAGACAGTGGCAGATCGCGGGCCATATCTCGGATGTGCCGGAGCCCGGTGACTACGTCTGCTTTGACATTGTCGGCGAACGCGCGCTCATCGTGCACGGCAAGGACAGCCAGATCCGGGCCTTTCACAATGTCTGCCGGCACCGCGGCTCCCGCGTCGTGGCCGACGATCACGGCTCCTGCAAGACTGCGCTGGTATGCCCGTTCCACGGTTGGTCGTTCAATCTGGACGGCACCTTCCGCACGGCGCCGGCGCCGCGCAGCTTCCCGGACCTGGATCCTGTCGAGCATGGACTCGTGCCGCTCGAGCTTGAGATCTGGATGGGTTTCCTCTTCGTCCGCTTCAAGCCAGGTCCTCAGCCTTCGGTCGCCGATCTCATGGCCCCGGTGGCCAGGGAGGTGGGATACTACCGGCCGGAGGACATGATCTCCGACTACGGGATCTCCAGCGACACAATCCCGGTGAACTGGAAAGCGGTACGGGATGTCGACAACGAAGGCTACCACGTGCCGATTGCCCATCCGGGCCTGCAGGATCTCTATGGGAAGCAGTACTACGACGAACAGTTGCCGGGCGGCATTTCCCGCTCGTTTGCGCCCTTCAATGAGGAGGATGGCCGACTGTGGAGCGTGAAGAAGTACCGAAAGCTGCTGCCCGAGGTCGAGCACCTGCCGGAAAGCCATCGCAACGCCTGGCTCTATATCGGCCTGTTTCCGAATGCGGTGTTGTTCTTCTACCCCCAGAGCATTGGCTTTTATCAGGAGGTTCCGGTAAGCGCGACGGAAACGATTCAACGGGGCGCTGACTACGTCATGCCGGACATGTGCAGGGAACTGAAGGCGGCACAGTACCTTGGACACCGCATCAACCGGGAGGCGGTGGAGGAGGATATCCAGCTGACGATCTGGTCGTGTGAGGCCGCGCACAGCAGCGGCTACCAGGGCATCATTCTCTCCGATCTGGAATATGGCGTCCGGGCTCACCACGATGGTTTGCGCGAACTCCTCCCCGTACTGAACTCAGCAGAAGAGCCGGCACCAGGAACACTTGCGGAGGTCAACGCCTCATATCAGTAACGCCCGGCCTGGCGCCGGCAAATCTGAAGCCGGACGACGGGTGCAGGTTCGAAAGCGGCGCGGATCTGATTTCCTGTTCCAGCTTCAGCCTTATCGCGCGGGCGAAATCCCGGTAATCCGAAGCCGTCAGCATGAACGCCGCATCTCCTCCGATAAGGTGCTTGCGGAAGTACTGATGGAGCAGCGGGATCTCGTTGAGGATCGCGAGCGCATTGATGGTGACGCCGGCTGACAGGACAGTCTGGCGGCTTTCGCTCAAGGAGCGGCCGTCATTGGAGCGCCCGTCTCCGGACAGATCAATCGCGCGCCGCAAGCCTTCGAAACTGTTACTATCCAGCTCCTTCAGACCATAGATCAGGGCATCGCCGATCGCCGTGTGTCCGCCTTCAATCAGGCGCGGCATCTCGGCGATCCGAGAAGCGACCGCCAAGGCATCCTCATCACTTCGCAGGACCACCCAGTCGATCGCCTTGTGCTGATGTTTGTGGTCGCCCCACTGCACAACGGCAACCGCCGTGCCGCCCCGGGCGTTCTGGCGGATTGCACGGCGCACATCCGCGCTCGCAAAGGCGGCCGCCAGCCCCTCCCGCTGCAGCCGGAATTCGTCCTCCTCGACGCTGGCGGAGACGTCCACAAGCAGGACAAGTTCGAGACTGACAGGTTGCTGAGCCTGAGCCAGAACGCTCGCGATTGAACTAATCAGGAGCATCAGGCTTGCAACGCCGGCACCGGATAAGAAGCAGATGCGGAACATGGCGAACCTTAGCGCCAGGAAAGCGATCAGGACAATTCACAAGCCGCTCAGATGGTGAGAAATCAGGCGGAGCAAACCCGGTCGAACCTCACATCAGCGGCTGCAGCTGCATCCACTTCCAGGTTTTGCGCATACTTGTGACCGGCATAGACCGCGGCGGCGATGATGGCTGGCGCATGGCAATCCCCAATGCACTGCAGTGTTCGAGGCTGATCGGCTTCTCCGGATCCGGTTGCAAGCAGGAGATCGCGGTACAGGGCATCGTTCGCAATGCGGTGGCTTACCACCACCAGCGCCTCGGCCGCCACTACCCGCTCATGGCCTGAGTAGGAGCACAAGAACCTGACAGCTCCGGCATCGACCCGCTCAAACTCGTGGGCCGTCACCAGTTCCACATCAAGCTCCATCAGCCGGCTCTGAACCCGCGAACGTTCACCCGTATTGCCGCTCCATTCAGAAACCCGATCTCCGGTCGTTACCAATGTAACCTGACATCCCGCTTCGCGGAGCCGCTCTGCGAGTACGGACCCCATGTAGTAATGATCGGTATCGTAGATCACGGCCGGTCCATCCGGAACGCGGCCGTCCATGATGTCGTCCGGAGTAAAGAGCGATACATCCGTGCCGGTCAAATCGAGGGCCCGGAACCTGCCACCGGCAAAGAGATCACGGCTCCAGCGGGCCCCGGTCGCAATTGCGATGTGATCAGCACCAACTTCCAGTACCTCCCTGGCGGTCAGCTCGCTCTCCCGGTAGATCTCGACGTTGGGCATCTTCTCAAGCTGCTGAAGCCTGTAGTCTCTCACCCGGGCCCACTCGCTGAGGCCAGTGAGCTGTGCTTCGCGCGTGACGCGACCGCCCAGTTCCCGGGTCGCTTCGGCGAGCATCACGCCATAACCACGCAAGCCAAGCACCCTGGCCGCTTCGAGGCCCGACGGACCGGCACCGACGACCAGCACGCTTCCGCCCTTGCCTGGATGCTTGGCCTCTTCCGGATGCCAGCCGCGCCTCCATTCTTCACCGATCACCGGGTTCTGCGTACAGCGTATGGGCACGCTCAGGGAATCGCCGGAGTAGCAGATGTTGCAGCCAATGCACTCGCGGATGTCCTCCAGCCGTCCCTCTTCGATTTTCCGCGGTAAAAAGGGATCCGCGATAGAGGGCCGGGCTGCGCCGATGAAATCGACCACGCCCCGCTTGACCTGGGACACCATGGTGTCGGGCGAAGTAAACCTGCCGACCGTAACGACCGGCTTCGATGTCACGGTCTTGACGTAAGCCATGTAGGGCTCAAGCGAGCCTTCCCTCACGAACCGCGAGACCCCCATCTCGCGGGAATAATCCAGGATGTTGATGTCCCAGACATCCGGAAGCTCCCCAAGCAGACCGAGCATGTCGCGCCGCTCGCCATGGACCGGCTCGCCATCCGTGCCAATGCGCTCATCGGCGGCGAAGCGAACCGCAACAGCGCATGTGTCTCCCACCGCATCCTTGGTGTCTTCAATGATCTCGCGGACAAGGCGCGTCCGGTTTTCCAGACTGCCTCCGTACTCATCGGTCCGGGTGTTCCCGAACGGCGAGAGAAAGCGGGCAAGGAGATAGCCATGGGTGGCATAGACATAGACGACATCGAACCCTGCCTTCTTCGCCCGGAGCGCTGCCTCCCGGTGCCATGTCCTGAATTCCCTGATGTCCGCCTTGTCCATGGCGCGGGTCTGGTAGGGATGCCCGACAAGGTTGGGTGCGCCGGCGACATCGAATGAAACCTCCCTGGTTTCGAGGTTGGCGCTGGCCGCCCCACCGTACCAGAGCTCAACTCCGGCCAGGGAACCGTGATCGTGGACGGCGTCGGTCATCATCGCGTGAGCCCTGATGTCGCCATCGTCCCACAGAGACGCATAAGGATGCGGCAGATCGTCGGAAGAGGGATGAATGGAACAGAACTCGGTGCAGACGACGCCCCAGCCGCCCTCGGCCTTCATGCCCCGGAGCGCCGCCAGCATGCGGGGCCGGACCCAGCCGAGCCCGGTGCAATGCGGCACCTGATAGAAACGGTTGGGGGCCGTCACCGGGCCGATCTTTACCGGCTCGAAGAGGATGTCGTAGCGCGGATCACGGTTGTAAGCCCGCGCTTCTGAGAACTCGACCTTCTGGTCCATGAACCGAATTACCCTTCTGAAAGCCGGATCAGCTCGCGGCGGAATGGCACGCCCTCGGCGCGGGGCGCATTCAGCTCACGGGCATATCTGTGACCACCGTACACGGCCGCAGCGATCGTCCCCGGTGCCAGACAGTCGCCGATGCGGGTGACTGACTTCAGGCCTCCCACACCCTCATCTTCGAGACGCTGCTTGATCTCTTGCCACAAGAGATCGTTGGGTGCCCGCGATGTGACCATGACCGTCGTCTCATACCGCTTCTTGAGCGTCCGGCCGGTGTAGACACATGCCAGTTCCGCTTGGCCATTAGCAACGTTCGCAAGCTGATGCAGCGGGACGATCTCCACGTCCATTTCAATAAGCCGGGTCTGGATACGCTCCTGTTCCAGAGTGTTGTGCGTCCAGTGCGAGACATCGGCCGCCGGGGTCACGAGGATAACTGGCAAGCCTTCCGCACGAAGTTTTTCGGCAAGCACTCCGCCCATATAGAAGTGATCGTCATCATAGATCAGGACAGGGCCGCCAAGACTGGTTCCGTCCATGATATCATCGGGCGTAACGCAGTTGGCCGTGTCCCAGCCGGGTACCGGGGTTTCGTTCGCCCGGCCCACTCCGTCAGCACGCCATTCTGATCCGGTCGCAATCACGATGTGGTCGGCACCGAACTCCAGAGCCTCCCCGGCACTGAGCCGGCTTTCCAGATAGACATCGACGTTGGCGAGCCTGGCAAGCTGATACTGCCGGTAGTCCCGCACGCGGCCCCATTCACCCAGCCCAGGCAGGGCACATTCGCGGGAGACCCGTCCGCCAACCTCCTTGCCGGCTTCAGCGAGTGTGACCGAATAGCCCCTCTGTCCAAGCGCCAGAGCACACTCCAGGCCTGCAGGGCCCGCGCCTACAATCAGCACGTTCTCGTCAGAAGCCTTCCGCGGGATGCGGTCGGGATGCCAGCCCTTGCGCCACTCCTCCCCCATTGTGGGGTTCTGGGTGCAGCGGATCGGCGTGGCCGTGTAATCGCCGCTGACACAGACATTGCAGCCGATGCACTCCCGGATATCATCGATCCGGCCTTCTTCAATTTTCTTCGGCAGAAACGGATCAGCGATGGACGGGCGGGCAGCGCCGATGAAATCCATGACCCCGCGCTTCACCAGGGAAACCATCGTGTCCGGAGACGTGTAGCGCCCGACCCCGACCACGGGCTTGCTGGTCATCGACTTCACGAAGGAGATGTAAGGCTCCTGATAGCCGGCCTCCGCGAAACGGGAGGTGACGGAGTCATTATGCCAGTCGCTGACATTTACGTCCCAGAGATCTGGCACCTCCGCGAACATTTCCACGATGTCACGGCCTTCGCTTTCCCACTCGATGCCGTCACTTCCCTTCAGTTCATCAACGGCAAACCTCACGGCCACGGCACAGGTGTCGCCAACCGCATCCTTGGTCTCGTAGAGAATCTCGCGAAACAGCCTCACCCGGTTTTCCAGACTGCCGCCGTATTCATCAGTACGCGTGTTCCGGGTGCGGGACAGAAAGTGCATCTGGATCGCCAGATCGTGCCCGCAATAGACATAGATGACATCGAACCCGGCACGCTTTGCGCGGTGGGCAGCATCAATATGCCACTTGCGGACAGCGCGGATGTCTTCGGCATCCATCGCACGAGCCTGGAGCGGATCGTATCCCTCCACCGGCCGGTTCCCCGGGGCGATCGGGATTTCCCGGCTGTAGCGGTTCGGGGCGGCTACACTGGCATAACCCAGTTCAATTCCCGCAAGACTCCCGTGCTCGTGGATCTTTTCCGTCATTCGGGCGAACACGGGGATGTCCTCGTCAGCCCAGAGCCGGCCTTCAATGCCGGGGCTGTACTCCGCCGTGTGATGGATTTCGACCTCTTCGGTACAGACGACAGCCCAGCCGCCTTCCGCCTTTACCCCGCGCATCTCGGCCATGCTGGACGGATAGGTCCGTCCCATGCCGTTGCAGTGCGGGACCTGGTAGAACCGGTTGCGGGCCGTGACGGGCCCAATCCTCACCGGCTCGAACAGAATGTCGAAACGGGGATCTCGGCTCATTGGGTCGTATTGGGCGGCTGGGTCATCGTGGCGGAGAAATGCTCCGGGAACACCGAGGCCAGGTACGCAAAGCACTCGTCCCGCCCGCGCTGACGGGAAAAAGTCTGCGGATAAAGCAGGATATTCAACCAGAGCCCGTCGCTGAACGCTTCCAGCGTCTGTGCGAACATGCGTGTGTCCACCTGCTCATACCCGCCTTCACGCTTGATCTCCTCGCACAAGTGCTCGAGCTCGGAAACCCTGTCTGTGTCAATGTCGGAACAACTTTCCCGGTAGGCCGTGCGGTACTTCTGTTCGCCGTAGAACGCGAACCAGACGGACAGCCGCCTGCGGTTGCAGACCGTGGGATGGAAATCGGCCTCGACCAGCGCGGCAAGCTTCTCCTGAGCCGAGGATCCCGATTCAGCGTAGAGCTTCCGCCAGAGAGCATGATGTTCCTCTGCCAGGTAGCCGATCGTTTCGACCAGCAGCCGCTCCTTACTCTCAAAATGGAAATTGACAATGCCCTGCGATAGGTTCGCTCGTTTGGTGATCGTCGCCATTGTGGTCTGCGACAACCCATGGTCTGCGATGGATTCTATGGTGGCGTCGATCAGCTGCTGACGTCGAACCTCCTTTGACGCGGTACGGCCTGCTTCGGCCGAGCTGACGTTGGACGTTTCCATACCCGATCCATATTCGCCGGTGACGACCGGCGCGCTTCTTCTTATTGAGCGGCCAGCACTATGACCGCGTCTTCCGGCCAGCTGAGCCAGACCGGACGAGGCTCGCCGCTGACATCCTCCAGAACCCGGTTCGCGTTCTGTGCCGAAACCGCAACCGGTTTTTCAATTCCCTCCACGCGTACGTAGAAATGGCTGCGTTCTCCAAGATAGGCCGCGTTATCCAGCGTGCCTTCAACTGCACGCCGCCCCCGCGCCGGCTTCTTGTCTTCGATCACCAGCTTCTCCGGCCGGATCGCGAGCAGCACATTCTCCCCTGACTGGTATGTCCCATCGCCGGTCGAGGCTTCAACGTCACCGAGAGCGCCGGCGTCGACAGTCGCACTCTTCCCGTTCACCTTTTTCACCTTGGCATCGAAGAAGTTCATATTGCCGATGAAAGCGGCAACCTCGCGCGTGGTCGGAGCCTCGTACAGCCGGTTCGGGGTGTCGATCTGCAGGTAACGCCCCCTGGACATAACGGCGATCCGGTCGGACATGG
>JBCCEL010000030.1:0-29155 GCA_039030315.1 Pseudomonadota bacterium | reverse complement strand
TTCTTCATGACGAAACTCCCACGTCTTGGTTGCGATGCAGCAACGCATTTCAACGGACATGCCAGAGCGAAGTTGCCGAACTGAATTTCTGTTAAAGTTTTGTTTTTACAATTAAAAATTATATTACACGTACGGCCTTGCACTTGTTGGGCGCATCCGGCGCTGACTATCTTTGCAGCAATTGTGTGTGCATCGCACAAAAATTGCGCACAGCGCAGTTCGGTGCTCTTGGCTCGATGGCGGGCTTTGCGTCCGGAACAGCCTCAAGCCTGCCCCCGTACTGTTCCAGACACAGCCATCCGGCGGCATCGGGCAAAAAGGGAAGTCTTGTCGGTTGTCAGGGACGGGCGTCATGCCGGAAGGCTGCTTCAAATGAACTGAATGCTGGGTTTGCCCTTCTAAACTTACCGCAGTGGCACGTTGGCCCGTTGCCCATCGGGCCGCTTTCGCAGATGTAGCGGAAACGAATCGCGGATTGCTCCTGTCCGCTACGGCGGAACCCGTTCCTCCCGGGGGGGGAGATGCCTGTCGTGCCTTGTGGGAGGATGCTGGCTGTGGAGGGTCCGATCTGCGTGCTTGAAGTATTTTTCTTCGCGCGGTGGCAAAGTATCCGGACGGTATCGTTTTGGCGCAGACCAATCTCTCCAAGGGCGTTCCTCGTCTTGACTAACTCACAATAACGGGAAGTTCCCGCAGGCTTTCCAGCAGCACCTTCGGCTTGCCCGGTATGTTGTCGTCCGGCAGGCCGTAGCGGTTGATGCGGGCGACCTGGTAGCCGAAATGGGCGCCGGCCTGGGCGTCCCAGGTGTTGGCGGAGACAAAACAGATGTTGGATGGGCCATCGACGCCGGTGCGCTCCACGGCCAACTCGTAGACACGATTGTCCGGCTTGTAGATGCCGAGTTCCTCAACGGAGATAACGTGGTCGAGAACCTCACCGGTGCCCGATGACTTGACCGCGCCCTCCAGCATGTCCGGGCTGCCATTGGAAAGGATGGCCGTGGTGAGGCCTGCGGCCTTCAGCTCGGTCAGGCAGTCGCGCGCATCATCATAGGCATCGAGTTCGAAATAGAGATCCATGAGTTCCTTGCGCAAGGCCGCATCGTCGATGCCGTGGAAGGACAGGGCATAGTCGAGAGCTTCGCCGGTCACCTGCCAGAAAGGCGTGTAGGCACCCATCAGGGAGCGCAGCCAGGTGTATTGCAGCTGCTTCTGGCGCCACATGTCGGAAACCGCATCAGCCTTTTCGCCGATTCTCGGTGCGAGCCTGGCGACCGGAGCATGGACATTGAGGAGCGTGCCGTAGGCGTCGAACACGCAGGCCTGGATTCCGTCGAACTTCATAGCTTGATTTCCGTTGATTGATTGCGGGCGCAGGCCGCAGGAGCCGGTTCACACACTGGCGGCTTGTGGTAGTGTGCGCAAGAGGCTGACCGAACAAGGACCGGTGAACAGATGGCTCACGATCACCATCATGACAATTCCGAACTGGCGGAGATGGACCTGCGCGTGCGGGCGCTGGAATCGCTTCTGGTGGAGAAGGGATATGTGGACCCGGGCGCGCTCGACACCATCATCGAGACCTACGAACACAAGGTGGGGCCGCGCAATGGCGCCCAGGTGGTGGCCAGGGCCTGGAGCGATCCGGAGTATCTGGACTGGCTCAGGCGCGACGCAACCGCAGCGATCGTCTCGCTCGGGTTTTCCGGGCGCCAGAGCGAGCATATGGAGGTGGTCGAGAACACAGGAGAAGTCCACAACATGGTCGTGTGCACGCTGTGCTCCTGTTATCCCTGGGCCGTGCTGGGTCTACCGCCGGTCTGGTACAAATCGGCGCCCTACCGGTCGCGGGCGGTAATCGATCCGCGCGGCGTTCTGGCAGAGTTCGGCGTTTCCATCGCCGAAGACAAGGAAGTGCGGGTTTGGGATTCAACAGCGGAGATGCGGTATCTTGTGCTGCCGCAGCGGCCTGACGGAACAGACGGCTGGACTGAAGAGCAGTTGGCTGAACTGGTGACCCGCGACAGCATGATCGGCACCGGACTGCCGCTTGAGCCCTCGGAGGTGTCGGCATGAACGGCCCGCAGGACATGGGCGGCCTTCAGGGGTTCGGGCCGGTCGAGCCGGAGCCGAACGAGCCGGTGTTTCATGCGGACTGGGAGAAGAAGGCCCTGGCGCTGACCGTGGCCATGGGCTTCACCGGGACCTGGAACATTGACCGCTCGCGGTTTGCAAGAGAGTCCGTTGGGCCGAGTAACTACATTTCATGGAGTTATTACAAGATATGGCTTGGCGCGCTGGAGCAACTCCTGAAAGACTATGAACTTGCTAGTGAAGAGGAGATTGCTTCGGGCAAGGCAACAGGTGACGCTGAACCTGTCAAGCGCGTCCTGGCCGCGGGCGACACGGCATCCGTGCTGGCCAAAGGCGGGCCATACATCCGGGCGAGAGCACAAGCGCCGGCCTATGAGGCGGGAGACCGGGTCCGCATGGCGAATATCCACCCCGCGGGCCACACGCGTCTGCCCCGCTATCTGCGCGGCCGGGAAGGGGTGATCCACAAGGTCCGCGATGCCCACGTGTTTCCGGACAGCAATGCGAAGGACGGGGGCGAGGATCCGCACTGGCTCTACAGCGTGCGCTTCAAGGCAAGCGAATTGTGGGGGGACGAGACCAATCCCCGCGATCACGTGCACGTGGACTGCTGGGAGCCCTACCTTGAACGCCTCTGAAACCGATCGCGCACTCCTCGATGCATTGCCCGACCTGCCACGCGGTGATGGCGGGCCCGTGTTTAGCGAACCCTGGGAGGCCCAGGCCTTCGCGATGACCTTGGCACTGCATCAGGCGGGCAAGTTCACCTGGCCTGAATGGGCAGAAGCCCTGTCGGCCGAATTGAAGGCGGCCGGCACAGACCAGGATGGGCACGACTACTACCGGCACTGGCTACGGGCACTGGAGCGGCTGTCCGCTGACAAGGGCCTGACCAGCGAACCTGAGCTCACCAAGCGCAGGAAGGCTTGGGACAGGGCGGCAAGGGCCACGCGGCATGGAGAACCGATTGTTCTCGGCGCCAAGGAGCCTTGAATTCGCCTGCTGCTGCAAAATGACCTAGCTGTGAACTTCGTTTATTTGCGCCCAAGGGCTCGACAGCGCACATGCAAAGCTGCAAACGAAGCCGTGTGGGGTCCGCCCGACGGCGGCTAACTGGGCAATGAATTCATGACTTTGACAAAGGCTCTGGGGACACTTGCGGACCCCGTGCTGATCTGCGGCGGCGCATATGGCAATCTGCAAGCGTTGGAAGCGCTGATTGAGGCGGCACGCCGCCACGGCGTTCCGGCAGAACGCATCATTCATAGCGGCGATGCGGTTGCCTATTGTGCGGACCCGCGGGCAACCGCCGAGCGTCTCCGGGGTCTCGGCGCCGCCTGCATCAAGGGCAATGTCGAGGAGCAGCTCGGGGCGGAAGCCGACGACTGCGCCTGCGGCTTTGAGGACGGATCGGCCTGCGATGTTCTGGCCCGTTCCTGGTATGCCCACGCCCGCCGGGAGATCACGCCGGATCTGGCGGCCTGGATGGACGGGCTGCCGTTGCATTTGACGTTCTTCATGTCCGGCCGCCGCGTGCGGGTGGTGCACGGCTCGCCCGGTCGGGTCAACCGCTTCATGTGGGAAAGCCTGCCGGCCGCGGATTTTGCCGGTGAAATCGGCCAGGCCTGTGCCGACGTGATCATTGCCGGCCATACGGGAGTACCGTTCACGCGGGTGCTGCCGGATGGCCGGGTCTGGCACAATTCCGGCGGTCTCGGCATGGTTGCAAATGATGGCACACCCCGGGTCTGGTACTCGATTGCCGAACCGGGGCGCACTGGACCGGTGTTCTCCCATCATGCGCTGGACTACGACTACGCAGAGGCGGCCGGCAGGATGCGCGCCGTGGGCCTGCCGGAGGGGTATGCGTTAGGGCTTGAGAGCGGGCTCTGGCCATCGCTCGATATTCTGCCGGAGGCGGAGCGGGCGCGCACCGGGCATGCGATCGATCAGGACGCTCTAACGCAAACAAGCCGCCCGGCGGCGGCTTGATCTGCTTGCTCCGTCATGCCCGCGCGGGCGGGCATCCGGGGCGGTTCTGTTCGATCCGAGCCCGTTGCTCCTGGACTCTCCCGCCTCCGCGGGAGTGACGTTTTGGACCTTATGAACGTCTGCGCCTAGTGCGCGGTCATCACCGGCTCGATGATCATGCTGTCGGCTTCGGCCTTGCCTGGCTTCAGGCCGACATCCTTTTCGACCATCAATTCCAGTTTGCGCATTTCCGACTGCTCTTCCTCGAGCTTCTCTTCGGCGATGACCATCTGCACCTTCAGTTCATCGATCGAACGAAGGAGATTGTCACGGCGCCCGCGCGAGGCCTTGGCCGTGGTCGGATAGCTGAAATGGTTGGGATCGGTGATCCCGCATCTTTCTTCTTCATGCGAGATCATTTGAAGGAGCTCGGCCTCCTTCTTAGCGAAATCCGCGATCATCGTTTCGAGATCCTGGACGTCGCGTTGTCTTTCTTCCACCTTGAACTGCTGGAGACGGATGAGGGTATCGCGGGAACGCATCGATCAAGCCCCTGTCTTTACGCTACTGACTACACAACACAACTGAATGCCGACCCGGAATTCTCTGAAGGTTATCATAACCTTCACACCCCTTGCCGAATCAACTACTCAATGAGGCTTGCCGCCTCATCGGTAACCATAATGCCGTGAAGGCTTTAAGAGCGGGTAAACCGTGACGATGAGAGGCGGAAAAGCCCGCAAACTGGCGGTTTTCGGGCGCGTTACCGGGGCTTTTGCTGTTGTCAGTGATTGGGTCAGCTCGTTCAGCCGGTGTCTTTAGAATAAGTCCCAAGCGTTTCTGATCGTTTAGAAAATCAGGATTTTGTTAACCAATTGGACCTTATCTTAACCATCGGAATTAACCGTTGGCGATCTGAATGACCCGGAAAGCGTACCGATCCGGCATCAGGAATTGGCCGCAAGGGGCTTGAGGTAAAGGGGAATTCGCATGAGAGTTCTTTTGATTGAGGACGATACCGCGACAGCTCAGAGTATCGAGCTGATGCTGAAGTCGGAAGGCTTTAATGTCTACACGACGGATCTCGGGGAGGAAGGTGTCGACCTCGGCAAACTGTACGACTACGACATTATTCTTTTGGACATAAACCTGCCGGACATGAGCGGTTACGACGTGCTCAAGTCCTTGCGTGTTTCCAAGATCTCAACGCCGATCCTCATCCTGTCGGGGCTGGCAGGTATCGAAGACAAGGTGCGCGGTCTCGGATTTGGCGCCGACGACTACATGACCAAGCCGTTCCACAAGGACGAGTTGGTGGCGCGCATCCAGGCTGTTGTCCGGCGTTCCAAGGGCCACGCCCAGTCGATCATCTCCACCGGCGACCTCAAGGTCAATCTCGACACCAAGACCGTTGAAGTCGACGGCCAGCGGGTGCACTTGACCGGCAAGGAATACCAGATGCTCGAGCTGCTCTCCCTGAGGAAGGGCACGACGCTGACCAAAGAGATGTTCCTGAACCATCTCTATGGCGGCATGGACGAGCCGGAACTCAAGATTATCGACGTCTTCATATGCAAGCTGCGCAAGAAGCTGGCTGCGGCGACCGGCGGAAATCATCACATCGAGACCGTGTGGGGACGCGGGTATGTTCTCAGGGACCCTGTCGAAGGGGCCGAGGACCTGCGCGAAAGCGCCTAAAACACTCTCTCTCAAAGCGAGGGGCGGAGAGAACCCCGGGGAGGCGACCCCGGGGTTTTTTCTTTTTGTGGATGCCACTGTGGTCCTGTGGGAAATTGAAAGCCCTTTTCCGTTGTCGGCCCCGAGCGAGACCACCGTCGTCCTGTCAACCGGCAACACCTCCGCATCGCGATCGACATTGCCGGGCCCGACCCGGCACAGTCGTGTTGTTCCGCGACTCTCCACCTCTGGCTGGCAAGCTGCGCGACCGTAGTTGATGGGTTATCAGAAGTGTTTTCCTGATCGTGCTCTGAAAATGGGCGTCATCTCTTACTTCCGGTCACCTGAGCATCGGTTTAGGATCGGCCATGGCTCAGCGCCCGTTTCCTCATCCCTATCTAGCCGGGGACCGCTTTGCGGCTTTTGCCCACCGCGGCGGCGGCCTGGAGAACCCGGAGAATAGCAGGCGCGCCTTCGCAGCAGCGGCCGCTATGGGCTACCGGTACATTGAGACTGACGTACAGGCGACGGCTGACGGCGTGGTCCTGGTCTTCCACGACGATGACCTTGCGCCCCTGACCAATGGCGAGGGCGTCATTGCCACGCTGCCTTACAGCGAAGTGCGGCAAGTGCAGATCGGCGGGACCGAGGCGCTGATGACGCTTGAGGAGGCACTCGTCAGCTTTCCCGAAATCCGCTTCAACATCGATATCAAGACCGATCATGCGCTTGAGCCGACGCTGGACCTGTTGACCCGGATGGATGCTTTGGACCGCGTCTGCCTGGCCTCCTTCAGCGACGACCGGCTTTTCAGGATACGCAAGCGCCTTGGCCATACCGTCTGCACGGGCGGTGGCCCACGCGACATTGCGGCGCTCAAGTTCTCCTCCTGGGGACTGCGGTTGCTGCAAAGCTCCTGCCAGTGCGCGCAGGTCCCGGTCAGGCAATACGGCATCACGATCCCCACGCGCCGGTTCATTGCCCACTGTCACGAAAGAGGGGTTGCCGTGCACGTATGGACGATTGACGCTGCTGAGGAGATGCGGCGTCTCATTCGGCTCGGCGTTGACGGCATCATGAGCGACCGTCCTAGTTTGCTCAGAGAGATCGCTAAGCAAGAAAGTGTGTGGTGAGACACCGTAGTGGCATTTCCCCGATGCGCTGATCGGAGATGCAGGCCGAATGGCTGGTTTGGAAGTCGAGCAGAAGGGCTGTTGGCTTTTGCATTCCATCTGCCGGTCAGGGGCCAAAATCAGAGGCGCATCCTTGGCCATACCAAACCAAGAGCCCTCGCAACCGAAGCAAGCAACTGTCAACTCGAAGATGGTGATTGCTTCAATTGGGGTTTCAGCAGGACCAGCCCTGCCAAGCCGCAGACAGTCGCCACTGCATGAACGGCCTCAGCTTCAATATATGGGGCGTGGTAGCCCCAAATGGGCCAGGCAAGCCACCATCCGGTGTAGTAAAACACAGCCATGAGGGTAACTGTCCCCCAAGCTTCCGGCCCGATCGCTGTTGCTCTGATGCCGGCCCAGATCAGCAACAGGTTGACCGCCAATGCCAACATCGCCTCACGGAAAGCGTGGTAGTTTGTGTGGGTTGGCCCGATCTTGAGCCCAGGGGCTTGAAACTCGGGCGTCCAGGTGAACTCCAGGGTGAACCAAAAACTTACGAGCCCCGCCGCGACGCTCCAGGCGATCAGGATTCGTCCGATTGTGACTATTGGGCTAACCATTGCGTTTCGACAGCCGTTTCAATCCGGATGAGGGATACAGCGACCGGGCAGCGTGCGCATTATCATATGTTAACGGGCTTGTAGCTTCTTTCGGATGCGGCTCAGGCTGACCGGTGTGATGCCCAAATAGGAAGCAATGTAATGCTGAGGTACAACCTCAAGCAGACGGGAATCCTCTGCAGTAAGCAGACGGAGCCTGTCTTCTGGATTTTTCATGATCTGGTTCAAAAACAGTTTCTGATAATCCGACATGCAAGCCACGGCGGTCGCCAAAATCTCATCTTTGAAGGCGGGTGATTGATCCATATGATCTGCAAACAAGCCGCGACCGGCCACCTTCACGACAGAAGGGAGTATCGTCTCCAGTCCAAATGCGCTTCGCTCTTGCAGGTAAAAGCTCTCAAATGAGGCAACCAGATCGCCAGGCAAGAAGAACTTGACGGACAAGTCCGTTCCATAATCGTTGTGCCACAGCCTCAGGCAACCGGATTCGACGTAGTATGCATGGCGGCTGACTTCGCCTTGCTCAAGGAGAGTATGCTTTTTCGGCAGCGATTTCGTCTCGCCTCCGCGCTCCAAGACCTCGCGTACTATCGATGCAGGTTTCATGTAGCATCCCCGATTGGCAGAACGCACCGCGGGCAAGTCAGAGCTGCACCGATGCGGACATCAAGCAACGCAGACCGGTGAAGATGTTGGCGGCTGGCGTAGATGATTGAAGCCAGGCCGTCGCGTGATGTGTGCGGTCTGCGTGTCCTGTCGGGACGCTCGCAGACAGCACGGGACAAACATCAGACGCCGCAAGACACCAGAAGACGGTTTTTGGACACGCCAGGGCGGAAAAAGACCGGATTTCCAGCCTTCCCGGGCTGGCAAGCCCTCCCGGATAGTCCCCAGTCCCGTTCCGTCCTGTTTTGTGTTCCCATGATCCACCGGGTGTTGTCTGTCTGCCCTTAAGGGGGCAGCCCCAGGAAGCACCCATCAGCCGGGCGGATCCACCGCTGCGCCTCTGGGCGTCTCCATTACGCCTCGCAGATGCTCTCCACCGATGCCCTGACCGCTTCGGGAGCGAACACGCGCTCCAGCCAATCTTCCTTGAAAATCATCGGTTTGGCTTGTTCGATGGCAAGAAGTGCGCCGTCGGAGAACTTGCCTTCCGGGTTGATGCCGAAGGCGATTGAGAGTTCGATGTTGAGGTGGCCGAGCATGAAGTCCATGGCCGCTTCGCGTGGGACCCCCCTGTTGACCGCCTCCTCAACCGCATCGCGCAGCGCCAGGCACAGGGTGGCGCCAACGGTCTCCGACATGGCGGGTTCAAGGACCGCGATGTTCTCCACCGTGCAGCGGTGCGCCCGAACGACCGGGGCGTAGATGGCCCTGGCCACCTCCTCACACAATGCATAGTGCTCTTCCGGCCCCTGCATGAGCGCACAGACGATCGCCTGTCTGGCATGGACTCCGCCAAAGAAGTCGCGCTGGGCCTCAGGTTCGGACTCGAATCCATAAATTGACGGGTGGCACGGGTGAGTGACGAAGTAAGTGATGTCGTCTCTTGCCGGCATTTTGCCTGCGTGCGGCGCCGCGGCGTCAAGGACAATGAGCGCCGCTCCGGACTTCACATCGTCTATGATCTCATGGGCGATCTGCCCAATAAGCCGATCCGGTACAGCCATGATGATGACATTGGCGTGGGCGAGGGCACTCGCTCTGTCGACACATTCGGCACCAATGGCGTCCTTGAGGCGTGCTCTGCCTTCTCCGGAGACCTCCACGTGATCTACGCAGAACCGGGTTCCTTGAAGGTTGGCTGCCAGCCTGACGCCCATTTTTCCGCCGGCGCCGAGCAATGCGATTTTTGACATGATCTCTCCCTATTGCAGCCTTCAGCTACCCTGTCTGACGTGGTTGAAATAGTCCGGTGGGCCCATCTGGCCACCCTTGAGTGCGATTTCGAAGCCGTCGAACTCCAGGTTTGCGGAATGGCCCCGGCAGAGCGGAGCACCAGGTGCAATCGGCGCCAAGGCTGTCAGGGCATTAAGCCCGAGGCTTGCAGTGGCGTGGCTCGATGTGTCGCCGCCGGCGATAACGCCGCGTTTTAGCTTGGCTTTGCCTGTCACGTGAGCCAGCACTGCCCCCAATCCCTGAGCGACCCTGGCGTTAATGTCAGCTGCCGGCTTGCCTGAAGCCTGCACCGCGGTCTTGAAACTGGCAATCGCCGGATCGTCGGGTCCGGAGGCTGTGTAGATCAACGGACTTGCACCGGCGCCAAGTGCGGCCAACGCCTTGTTTGCCGCGCTGGCCTGCTCTTTCTGCCAAGTGTCAGGCGAAACCGCCTGAGATGCGTCAATCCGGATCAGCTGAAATCCGCAGGTTGCCGCCCGCTTGATCTGGCCTGCAGTGATCGGAGAGCAGGATCCGGAGACGATCGCCAGACGATCCACCGACCCAGCGGCATCAGGCTGGGAATCTGCAGGCAACAGCCCCGCTGCCCTCCAGTAGGCGATCAGGGCATATTCAACACCTTGGGAACCAACGGCGAAGAGCCGTTCGCCACGGTTCTCCCACATCAGCCGCCCAACTTCGATCAATGAAGCCTCATCCAGAATGTCCAGCGAGATTATATCAGCGCCGTAGGCCCTGGCCTCCGAAAGTGCAAATTCTCCTCTGCCAGAACCGAGGCTGGCAATGTCCACGAGCGCGGACGGTATTGTGGTCTGCCGGCCAAGATGACGAAGCAGATCTGCCTCGCCCATCGGTGTCACAGGATGGCGGCTCATCACAGGATGTCGATCCAGCCGGTATCTGGTTCCCGCCACGGCGGCGAAGAGATTGCCGAACACTTGATAGCGCCCGATCTGCGGCGCTCCGACAACCAATGGATGCCAGGCGCCGCCCAGGATCGGGATCGCCAGCTCAATCGCCTTGCCGATGGAGCCGGTACCGGGCGCAGAATCGAAGGTGGAGCAAACCTTGTAGTGGGCGATTGGAGCCGCAATTTTCGCCAGAGAGGAAAAGCAGGTGGGCAGGCTCACCTCCATCCACTCCGGCGATTGCGACCTTGCGCTGCCGGCAATTCCGATGGCCCGATAGTCTGCGAACTCTGCCAGCTGCTGCTCATCCGGCGCCTGGAGAAATAGCACGGCGGACACGCCCGCAAACGACAGGACCTCCAGCACGGCGCTGGCGCCGGTGAAATCGTCGCCGTACCAGGTAATCAGCGGCCCGTCCACGCGGTGGCTCATTTCCGGTAGGCCTCTAGCGCCGCGACCAGGGCGGGTCTGTGCTTGGCGTAATCGTGAATGTCCTGGCCTGACAGAGCGGCCTCCCAAGCATGCTTCAGGCTCTCAACGCCTGCCGCCGGACCTGAAGGGTGGCCCATGATGCCGCCGCCGGCAGCATAGATGAGGTCACTTGAGCCCAGGGCAGCATAAGTCGACCCTGGCTGGCGCACAGTCTGGCCTGAAGAGAAGACCGGCATGGCGATGCAGGGCTTGTCTTCGAACAGGGGTGCAAGGCAGGCGCGCGCGGATGTAATCACGCTTTCATCATCTTCGCAGAACTTGTTGTCCAGGCCGTTCACATGCATGTGGTCTACCCCGGCCAGCCGCCAGAACTTGTGCCAGGCGGTATAAGACCAGCCGAGCAGAGGATGGCGGGAGAGGTAGCCCCAGCCATTGCGGTGGGCATGGATCGGTAGCTGGCTGTGCCGGGCGATTTCCGCAAGACCCACGAGACCGACCGAGTTGAGGCTGACCATGATGCAGGTGCCGCCCAGCTGAAGCACGAGGTCGTGACGGCGCCGCATCTCGTCAAGCTCACCGGTAATGTTGAAGGCGTACATGCATTTGCGGCCCTTGCGCTCTGCACCGTCATTGACCGCTGACATGACCGACCGGGCACGGGCGTCGAACGGGCAGGACGGGCCATCAGCCTGTAATTCGTCGTCCTTGATGAAATCAATGTCGGCGTCGATCAGTTCCCGGCTGAGCTTTGCCGTTGCTGCCGGATCAAGGCCCACGCTCGGCTTGATGATGGTGCCGATCAGGGGACGATTCCGGACGCCTGAAAGTTCACGCGTGCCATCTACACCAAACTTCGGCCCTGGGTATGCCTCAGCGAACTCTGCCGGAAGCCGCAGGTCTGTAATTCGAAGCCCTGAAAATTCCTTCAGTTCGAAGAGATTTCCGGCAACCGTAGACATCAGGTTCGGCAGAGACGGGCCCATATTGTCGATTGGCCAGGACACGGTCACTCGAGCCTGTTTGACCGGTCCGTCCCCAGACACAGCGCCTGGCAGGGATGGCACAGCACATTCGCCGGTAACCTCAAGGCTCTCGATCTTGGCTGCTGATCTAGCCTTGAGTTCGGGGGTTTCTCCAGGAAGCGGGACAAACGTTCCTGATGACTGCTCGCCGGCCAAGGCCTCGGCCGCGGCACGTGGATCCGTGGCGGTCTCGATCAGGTAATCTGCCTCAATACGGGCTGGCGTCATCCTTTGGTTCCCTGCTGGCCCATTGCGAGCTATTTGGTCTAGTGATTATACCAGTAATGAGCATTGGTCAACGCATCTGGCCGAGGGTTAGCAATTTGGGCTTGGCTAACCGGAGCCCGAGTGCTCCTGGCGGTAGAGTGCGTTGGCACGGGTGAGGTGGCCGGACATTGATCTGGCTGCAGAAGTCGCATCCCGCTCAGCAATTGCTGTCAATATGTCCCTGTGTTCTTCGATTGTGAGTTTCTCCAGGCCCGGGCTGCGCACCAGATCGACGTGGAAGTGTGCGAGCCAGCCAAACAACGCCTCGCTCAGGGCTGAGAAGATGGGGTTGCCGGAGATGGCTGCAATTTCTCTGTGGAACTGTCCGTCATAGTGCAGGAACAGGGTTGCGTCCGCGCTTGCCCCTTCTTGGTCATCGACGATCTGCGTGAGCCTTGCCAGGTCTGACTGTGAGCATTTTCTGGCTGCGACCCTTGCCATTTCACATTCGAACGTTGCCCTTGCTTCCTTCAGATGTTCCAGATCGGCGGGAGAGTGGGTGAGCAAATGGCGCATGGATTCCCCCAACTGTTCGACCATGCGAGCAAGGGATGGTTCAGCTACCCGGGGCCGTTCTCCATGTTTGATCTCGATCAATCCCATGTGCTGGAGGGTTTGCATGGCCTCGCGTATGGCTGGCCGGCCCACCACGTAGGCGCGCATCAGCTCGCGTTCCGAGGGCAACCGGTCGCCCGGTGCGTAATCAGGTCCGCGGATCAGTTCGAGCAGGCGCTCAAAAACATCATCAGAGAGCTTGCGGCGGCGAATGGGAGTTTTTCTGATCGTCATACCAGTCAGCATGTGGCAGGTGCCGGCAGAAGACAAGTGAAAGCGCTGGCACGCTGCGTAGCCGGAGTTTATGGGCTGCTCTATGTTTTCGTCGCTCACGAACGGTAAGCGGGATAAGTTGTGCAGTGAGCGCAAACAAAACCGGGGTCGGGTTTTGGCAGTTTCTCATTCCGCTGGCCACGATCTTCAGGATCAGGAAAGGCTCATCCTGCGCAATGGAACCGCGTCTGTCTGTCTCGCTCCGCTACCTTCTCGTGTTCGCCGTCTACGAAGCCATCTGTACCGTCGTGTGTTGAGCAGCCACATTGGCGTTTCTAATAATGACTCGCAATTGCATTGACAGTTGCGAGTCATTCTCATAAGCATTCCAGACAACAACCTCTGGAGAGGTATAGCTATGGCCCGCTTCTTTCGTATTGCAATCATTGCCACCTGGGTGGTTCTGCTCATGGTTGCCTCCACAGCCGTTATGGCCAAGGACCGCTTGAAGGTCGTCACCACATTCACGGTCATTGCGGATATGGCGCGGAATGTTGCGGGCGATGTGGCCGAGGTGCAGTCAGTGACCAAGCCGGGCGCGGAGATCCACGGCTATCAGCCGACGCCACGCGATCTGATCCGTGCTCACGGTGCAGACCTGATCCTGTGGAACGGCATGAATCTGGAACTGTGGTTCGAACAGTTCCTGGGAAATCTCGACAACGTGCCTGCGGCGACGGTGAGCGAAGGGATTACTCCAATCCCTATAGGCGAGGGCAGTTATGAGGGTAAGCCTAATCCCCACGCCTGGATGTCGCTCGAAAGCGCATTGATATATGTCGACAACATCCGCAAGGCTTTTGCCGTGCATGATCCGGGGAATGCGGCAGCCTATGCTGCGAACGCCGAGGCCTACAAGCGGAAGATCATTGAGACCATCGCGCCCCTAAAGGCGCTTGTCCAGACGGTGCCGGAAGACCAGCGTTGGCTGGCGACCTGTGAAGGGGCATTCAGCTATCTTGCCCGGGACTTTGGTCTGAAGGAAGTCTACCTATGGCCGATGAATGCAGATCAGACCGGCACACCGCAACAGGTGCGCAAGGTTATCGATGCAGTGCGCAAGCATTCCATTCCCGTCGTGTTCTGCGAGAGCACGGTCAATACCGACCCGGCCAAGCAGGTTGCGCGGGAAACAGGGGCGGCCTATGGCGGTGAGCTCTATGTGGACAGCCTGTCGGAGTCCGGCGGACCGGTGCCGACCTACCTTGACCTGTTGCGTGTCACTACTGAAACGGTGGTCAAAGGGCTGACCCGAACCACTGTGAACTAAGGCCTGGAGGATAGAGCGCCGACATGGACGCCGGGACCGGTGATAACCCAGGCCTTTGGGTTGAGGATCTGACCGTCACCTACCGCAACGGGGTCACGGCTCTTCAGGAAACTACATTCTCGGTACCTGAAGGCACGATCGCCGCGCTGGTCGGCGTAAACGGGGCAGGTAAGTCGACTTTGTTCAAGGCTATCATGGGATTTCTGCCGCTGTCCCGTGGCGAAATCGGCATCCTAGGCAAGTCCGTGCCCCAGGCACTGGCCGAGGGGATCGTGGCCTATGTGCCCCAAGCCGAGGAGGTTGACTGGTCCTTTCCCGTGCTTGTCGATGATGTCGTGATGATGGGGCGTTACGGGCGGATGGGTCTGCTCAGAATTCCTTCCGCATCGGACAAGGCCGCTGTAGCGGAGGCTCTGGAGCGGGTTGGCATGCAGGAATACCGCAATAGGCAGATCGGCGAGCTTTCCGGTGGCCAGCGCAAGCGTGTCTTCCTTGCCCGCGCTCTTGCCCAGGAAGGCCAGATCATTCTTCTGGATGAACCCTTCACCGGTGTAGATGTGCAGACGGAGGAGGCGATCATCAGGCTTTTGAAGGAACTGCGGAACGAAGGCCGAGTTATTCTTGTTTCCACACACAATCTCGGTTCCGTTCCCGAGTATTGCGATCAGACGGTAATGGTTAAAGGCAAAATACTTGCTTATGGACCTACAAGAACAACGTTCACGCGCGAAAACCTGGAGCTGGCATTCGGCGGTGTTCTGCGGCACTTCGTGCTCGGCGGCGCTGATCTGCACGATGATGATGACGCTCGCGAGGTAACGATACTCAGCGATGACGAGCGTCCACTCGTAATTTATGACGATGAAGCGCAGACTCAATCAGAGAAGACAGATTAATGGCTTACTGGCTCGAGCCATTCAGTTATGGCTATATGACCAACGCCATGTGGGTCAGCGCCCTGGTCGGAGCCGTCTGCGCCTTCCTTTCCGCCTACCTGATGTTGAAGGGCTGGTCCCTGATCGGAGACGCGCTCAGTCACTCGATCGTGCCTGGTGTTGCGGGGGCCTATATGCTGGGCCTGCCTTTCGCACTGGGGGCGTTCACTTCAGGCGCCCTGGCGGCCGGCGCCATGCTGTTCCTCAATCAGCGCACCGGGCTGAAAGAGGATGCGATCATCGGCATTATCTTCACCAGTTTTTTCGGGCTCGGCCTGTTCATGATTTCCGTCTCCCCGGTTGCGGTGGACGTGAAGACCATTATCCTGGGTAACATTCTGGCAATCACGCCTGAGGATACACTGCAACTCGCGATCATCGGCTTTGTCTCCCTGGCGATTCTCCTGGTGAAGTGGAAGGACCTGATGGTGGCCTTCTTCGATGAAAACCATGCGCGCTCGATCGGGCTGAAGCCGGACAGACTGCGCCTGTTGTTCTTCATCCTTCTCTCCGCGTCCTGCGTGGCTGCGCTTCAGACAGTCGGCGCCTTCCTCGTTATTGCCATGGTAGTGACCCCGGGCGCTACCGCCTATCTGTTGGCCGACCGGTTTCCAGTGCTTCTAGCGATAAGCGTGGCTATCGGAGCGTTAACCAGCTTCTTCGGTGCCTATCTCTCTTACTTTCTGGACGGAGCCACAGGCGGGGTCATCATCACGCTGCAGACGCTGATCTTCCTGACGGTATTCGTGTTGGCGCCCAAACACGGGCTCATCGCTGCACGCAGGAAGGCGGCCGCCGCCCTGAGGACCGAGCCGTGATCGAGACCGTGCTCATGCCCTTCCAGTTTGGCTTCATGCAGAACGCATTCTGCGTGGCCTTACTGCTCGCACCCGCGACGGCCATGCTGTCGTGCTTTCTTGTGTTGAAAGGCTGGTCGCTCATGGGTGATGCGGTGAGTCACGCGATCTTGCCCGGTGTGGTCCTCGCCTATGTGGCCGGCATCCCTCTGATCATTGGCGCCTTCTGTGCTGGTATGACATGCGCGCTGGCAACCGGCTATCTGAAGGACAACACCAGGATCAAGCAGGACACCATTATGGGCGTTGTCTTCTCGGGCATGTTCGGTTTGGGCCTTGTCCTCTACACCAAGATTTCCACGAACGTTCACCTCGATCATATCCTGTTTGGCAACATGCTCGGCGTCGGGGCGGAAGATCTGTGGACGGCGGGGCTGGTGGCCGGTTGTGTGACGCTGGTTCTGTGGCTGAAGTGGAAAGATCTTCTGCTACATGCTTTCGATCCGGCCCAGGCTAAGGCGATCGGGCTGCCCGTCAGCGTTCTGCACTACGGGCTCCTGTCGGTCCTTTCACTAACGATTGTCGCCACCCTGAAAGCAGTCGGCCTCATCCTCGCCATTGGATTGCTCATTGCTCCGGGCGCCATCGCATTCCTGCTGACACGGGAGTTTCGACACATGATGGTGGCGGCCGTGATCATCACGGTCATTGCCATGCTCAGCGGTGTGTACGCCAGCTTCTGGCTCGACAGCGCCCCTGCGCCGACCATCATCTTGCTGCTGACAATCGCTTTCATCGCCGCGTTCTGCTACCGGCAGGTGATGAACGCCCGCTACGATGCCAACATCGGCTGACCCCTCAGCCTCTCAATTCGGCTCCAGCCAGGCACGCAGGTACGGCACGAAGCGTTCCTTGATCGACTGAGCATTGTGCAGGGCGCAGAATTTGGTAGCCATCGCCTGCAGCATGAATGCCTGAACTCCCTCTGCCTGAAGATCCGTGGGGATGTCGCTCCTGAAACCGGCATCATCCAGCCAGCGTTCTTGAATCTCCACCAAGCGGCCAAAGGTGGCAGCAATCGGGCCGATATCCTCGACCGCAGCTGCGCCGGAGTAGCGCAGGATCACATCAAAGACATAGCGCTCGCAAGTCATGAACTCTGCCAGGGGCATGAGTGCTTCCGCTAGGTCCTCGGCGGTCCGAGGAGCTGGTTGCTGCTCCAGCGCGTCCAAGTACCTGTCTATCCGGCCGCCGATGATCAGATCCATCAAGGCGTCCTTGTCCTTGAAATGGGCAAAGAAGGTGCCCTTGGCCGTGCCAGCGCGCAGCACCACCTCTTCGACACGCATGGCCTCGAAACTGCTGCTGGCAATGATTTCTTCTGCAGCAGCGATCAATCGGGCGCGGGTTTCCAGCGTTCTTTTTTGGATAGCTCTGGGCATAGCCTTCTTTCGCAAAAAATTTGACTATGGTCAAATTTAATTATTGACCGTGGTCATTTTCTAGGTTAAAAAACTGACCATAGTCAATTTTTGGAGACGACCATGACATCGAAACGCATATTCATTCTGAACGGACATCCCGGGCAAAGCTCTCTGAACAGGACGCTTGCCGAAAACTATGCTGCGGCCGCGACACGCGCCGGTCACCACGTGAGGCTCACCCATCTGCATGATCTGGAGTTCGATGCAGACTATGAGTTTGGTGGTTACGACAACTGGAAGCCTCTGGAAGCCGACCTTGAGCAGGTCCTGGCGGATATTGAATGGAGCCAGCACGTGGTGCTGACGACGCCGATGTGGTGGGGCGGCCTGCCAGGAAAACTGAAAGGACTCTTTGACCGCACCTTGTTGCCCGGACGGACGTTCAACACCCGGGAGAGCGACTGGATGGGAATGCCTCTGCCTATGCTGAGTGGGCGTACCGGCCGGGTCATAATGACTTCGGACACACCAGGGTGGTTCATGCGCTGGGTGTACCGCAATGCCATGCTCCGGCAACTTCGTGATCAGATACTGGGTTTCGTGGGTATCAAGCCTGCCCGGATCACGCATTTCTCCGGCGCAACTGCGCCAAAGCCTGGCAAGGTCGAGAGCTGGATCGAGGAAGTCCGACGTTACGGTGCAGTTGGAGCATGATGTGGAGATGCACGGGTAACGTCAATTCTGCTCTGCCCAGTAAACTTGTACCATACGTCCGGCCCAGCCCTCAGCAGGCGATACCAGTGGATGCCAGCTTTCAGCACTGTCTTGCTCGCAGTAGCATTTGAGGAACAGTTTGCCCGGAGAAAGGCTTGCTGCCTGCACGAGATGAGGTTCATAGCTACCAAGGGGCGGCAGGCCCTGGTCCAGATCCTGGATGATCCGGGTCTGCCTGTCCTCTGACCAGACTTCCGCATAGAAAGAGCCGTCGGCCATCTTGCGGCCCTCTTTTGCCTGCGTCTGATTGATGCCGAAATACTTCTCGTCACCATCTTCAAGTAGCTCAATCGCAATGCGCTCCACACGCCAGTTCATCTGGGACAATCCCCCTCAATTGATTTCATAACATCTCAGCCGAGTTGGCCAGCATTGGCAAGAGCTTGATCGTTGAACTGAATTGTGGCGAAACCCCCTAGTCATGCGGCGGTGAGTTTGTATCATCTCTGCTTCCGACATCGATCTCCGGTATCTTGCCAAATCAGGAAATCCGTATTGTTAATGTGTCAGGTTGTGGTCAAATACGCCGCATATTCCATGATGTTCTTGTCGAGTCTCGCGCGACGGCTTGGTCAGCGCTGAAGTGAGCAAGGCCGGGGCGGCCTGGAGACAATATGGTGGCCGGCGAAAACGACACTCCCGAGACTGCAAGGGCTGAAAAGGTTCTTTTGATCCACGGCACCGGGGCAGGGCGCACCCGGGACATGCACGCCGCAGGTATCGAGAAGCACTGGTGGGAGCGCGAAAGCGAGTTCTGGCAGAACCTCTGGTATGGCAAGCTTGAGGTGGATGCGCCCGGGCGATTTGAACTAAGCGACCATTTCGATTGGGATGACGGGCCAAATTCGGAACGTGCCCGCAGAAGAGCGGGCCGCAAACTTGCCGACCATTTGCTGGAGCTTGAAGCGAACGGTCAGACCTATCACCTCGTGGGACACAGTCACGGCGGTTCGGTGATCTGGCACGCACTCACTGAGATAGCGCGGTGCAAACGCGGTAACCTCCCTGGATTGAAGACGTGGACTGCGGTCGCTACGCCTTTTCTCCGTTTCAGACCCAGCTTGCTGCAACTCTGGCCGGTTCTGCCATTTGCGATTGGTTTAACCGAGGCTGTGAGGCTTTTGGGACAGTTTCCCGACATCACGAATGGCGTGAGGGCGGCAGCGACTTGGAGCACAACCTACTACGAGCTTGCATGGTTCCTGCTGCTGATCGTGATTTGCGTGATTTCGCTTCTGGCTCTCGGTTACGCTTCGCTCCGGGTCCTCTTCGGCTTGATCTTTCATCGCCGCAGCGACCGGGTGTCCGAAAGAGCAGCCGAACAATTCTCCGATCGTTTCACCGCCCTCTATCATCCGATGGACGAGCCGCTGAACGGGATCAAGCTGTCGACTTTTCGCGAGAGCAGGTTTCTGCCTAGACCGGGGGAAAGCCTCATTCCCTGGCTGTGGGCCAATGTGGTGCAGCGGTTCTATGAACTTTGGGCAAAGCCTGCTGACCAACTGACCTGGGAAGCCATCGCGACGCGGGTTCAAGGAGATGACCTGCCCGGTCACAGATTGCTTGACGTTTCTCCGCAACCCGACGTCTTTTCCATGCGGCGGCCCGGTTTTTTGGCAAACGCGCTTCGCGGTTTGTCCGAACGGGCGGACGAGCACTCGGCCGGCATCGTCAGCAACGCCCGTTCAATGCTGTACACACAGGCTGCGAGGGAAGACAATGAAGTGGAAGTACGTGATCTCAGCAGCGTGGTGGAGTGGTCTGGCGTCATTCACACATCCTATTTTCGTGCACCAGAAACGGTGGACACCCTCGCGCAGATCCTGATGGGAGGGCCACTTCGGTATGCTAGACGTACCGAATTGACGTCGCGCGGACCGGCGGGACGCAGCACAGCGCCGAGCTTCCGCTACCGTCCCACTGCCTTGGTTCTGGCAAAAAGCGTCATGGCCACGCTACTATTCGTGGGTGCGCTGTTTCTGGCGGGGCGTGCATGGGAAACAGCGGTAAAGCCGCATTCTGCTTCCGGGTTCGCATCAGCTCTGGCGGAAGAAGCAAGTTCTCCGGTTATGTGGCGTGTAAGCGCGACAGATGCATATGCTGACATCGGCCATCATTTGGCTAACATCAGCTACACCACAGGGTACCCGAAGCCTGCAAATCTGAACTCGGAGCTGAGAAAGCGCGGCAACTTCGATTCCAGCTCCCGCACCCTAAGTCGCCAGCATTTCATGGCCACCGCATCGAAGATCGCAAATCTTGAAAATCTCAAATGTGATCCTGACAATGCTCTGCGCATGGGAGACTTTCTCGCACTGCACAAGACAGGCGTCAGCTGGAACGATTGGGACGAAAATATCCGCTTTTGCGCTGAGCTGCTTCTTAGGCAAGACCCGGTAGAGCTTCTCGATCGCGAGATCAACACAGAAGAGTTCGACATCAAAGCCAAGTACGACCTGCCCGGATTGCGCATTGTACAGGAACTCTTCGCCAAGGGCTTCAATCTTCCGCGTGTTCATACAGTTTCGGCGGGTGAAAGTGCTGGCGCACAGCCATGTGACAGCCGCAAGGTCTTAAGCGCGCTACTGTTCGACATTGGTGAGTTTGGCCGAGCCTTCAGAATGCTCCACAACTGCGAGAATGATCAGATGGCGGCCGCTTACTTCGCTATGGCGCAATTCTGTGAGCCGCGGCAACCCTGGTTTACACTGTTCAATGGACTGTTGACTGACGACGGACATCAGCGACGGGCCAGCGGGCGCCTGCTCGGAACGGTTGGTGCAGATGACCGCCGGGGCCAGCTACTTCGCCCACAGATGTTCCCAATGCGTCTAGCGGCTCTACAAGATGTCGGACTTTGGGAGGCGGCTTCCGAACTGGTTTTCGGTCGTCATGCAGATGCATACCTTGCAGCGGTGAAAGCATCAGACGAGGGTACGAGTATCTGGTCGGTAAACGATGCTCCCGCCTGGCGCGGCTGGGGGAAGCTGGCAAAGCGTTTCAGCCGAAGGCAGTTTGATGATGAGGCGGGTCAGGTGCTTGATCTCATGATCGAGACGTTTCGTTCCTGGCTACCGACAAACATCGCCGGTCGTGAGGAAGCGGACGTGAGGGCCGGGGTGCTCTCGGCGCAGATTGTGTTCGAGGTCTTGCGTGAGCTTGGCCAGTCGAAGCGTGCACTCGCTCTGGCGAAACGTCTTGAAGCCGAGTCTGAATCTTCCGAGGAACCTGTAGTGCTGAACGGAATCGCGGCGATCGGTTACGCCAGCCACGGTCAGGCAGAAAAAGCGATGGCGCTCTTTACGCCGCACATTGAGGGTAAGATACCGAGCGAGATTCCGATTTCCAGGGAAACGGCCTATGCGGACTATGTGCTGGCAAGTCTGCTCTACCCGGATGAACTCGGTGATCCGGAGTTCAGGCATGCCGCTTTGTCGGCGTTGATCGAGCTTGCCTACAAAGAACCAAAGGTCGTGCGCCGGGACAATTACTTGTCACATATCTCCCGCATTCAAGCTCAGTTGGGGGACCGCAAGAGTGCGATGGACAGTCTTCGCGACATCGGACAGCCTTTAGCGCGTCTCCGGGCCATTGCCGAACTCTCCCGCGTGGCGATGATGCGCGAAGAGCCAGACGAACAAAGCCCGCTGCATCAGCCGAATTATCGCTATCCGGTCAGTGGCCAACAGACGCGTGAGATTTGCGGTTAAGAGTCGGAAAGGTACTGTGCCGGGATCGCCGGTAAGCCGGCGCGTGTGGGGGAGTCCTCTAAGTATTGACCATGAGGTGACATTCTCCGGCTTGAGCGGATGCCGTCAGCCTGGTCCTCATCCGCCGGAGAGTTTGAGTGCTTCGGGACACGCGTGGTGCCGGAGCTTGAAGATGAGTATTGGTCTGCCGATCGTTCAGGATAAGCTGTTAGAAACGATCCGCCTCCACTTCAGCTTTTGAAGTCCTGCAACAAATAGTTGTATGTAATCTCAGATTGCCACTTGAGAGAAGTTTTAGAGAGTTTGCTGCACAACTACACTGTCCACGAAGTCTATCGGGGACGGGTTGTTGGTTGGGCCCGAGTTCATTCAGTTCGAGAAGTCTTTGTTGACGCGGCACCTCGCCGAGCAGAGGCTCATTCTTTGCCTTGTCCTTATGCGGCTCGTTCCGCAACTTTTTGCTCACCTTGAAACAGGCGAATCAGAAAGCGCCAGATCCAGGCGGGCTGCGATCCAGCATGGAATGATTGTCATCTGGGCGGTCTGGGGCAGGTGTGTCGGATTGCAGACCGGACAAGCGGACGTCAATCGGCGTTGCCGAGAGCTGCGAGAGATGCTTGCAAATGCCCGCCTGAAGGAACATTTCCCGGTTCGTTTTCAGGTGCTTGTCGACTGCCTTTCGAGTTTGCCGGGACTGAACTCCGGCATTCCCGGACTTGTCCGGAGCGTCCTGGAAACGCATGAACTGTTCACTCAAATTGGTCTGTCCGCCGCCAGCTGCAACCTGGAGGCGCTGCTATCGGGCGCTCCGGCCGGTCAAGTGGGATCCGCAGCTCTTTGGCCGGAGAACTACAGCTCGCCAGCTTGGAAGGAGTGGTGGGCGGTTCGCTTCACATTCCAGCAGGAAGCATCAGAAGGGACAGGTATCTTCAACATCTGGTCTCAAAGGCTTGAACGCCGGCTTGAGGGAGCCGCGCCTGATCAGCAAGCTGACTTCGCGACCGTCGAAGAATGGACATTCGGTGTTATGGGCGAAGCCGCTGTGCCTGGTATGGATGAAGCTGCGGAGGCTCCTGCGAACGACAACCCGCAGCCCGGCGAAGGGTAATGCACGCTTGCCCACCATGTAAGGATACGGTCACTGACTTGGAGCTTCCGGCCAAACTCCAGAGCGGTGACGGGCTTGCAGGCCGATACCCAGGGTTCCGGTTTGCCCGTCGGCCACGCAACTGCAACGATCCTCAGCCTCTCAGTTTTGGTCTGGTTCCAATCTGAATTAGAGTATGGGCGAACTGCCACAAGGGAATCTGACTGGAGGTGGCCCATGAAGGATTTGGCCCGGGAGCTCTGGGAGGCGCGGCGCAGCGGCCATACGATCGATGCCGCGCTGAGAGACCTGCCTCGGACAAAGGCCGGAGCACTTGCGGTGCAGGATGCCATCGTGGAACTGAGCGGCTTATCGCGGTGCGGATACAAGGTGGGATCCACCAGCAAGGAAGCCCAGCGACTGTTGAAGACGGACGAGCCGGGCCTGGGCCCGCTCCTGGCTCCATTTGTCCACAACAGCCCCGCCGCGATCGCAATTGTTCCTGACCAGATGCCCCAGGTGGAGGGTGAGTTTGCCTTGCGCCTCGGCCGGGATCTTCCGGCACGCGCCGAACCTTATTTGCTTGCAGAAGTGTCTGCCGCCGTAGATGGCGTTGCCGGCGCGATTGAGGTGGTGGGCACCCGCTTCTCCGGTGGGCTCGCGGGCAAGGGGCGGCTGCTGACGACGGCAGACTGCGGTGTAAACATTGCGCTGGCCCTGGGCGCGTGGAAGCCTTTCCGCGGGCAGGATCTGCGCGGCCAAGCGGTGACCATGAAGATCAATGACGAGCCAAAGGGGGCCGGTACGGGCAGCCGGGCACTGGGCGATCCGCTCAACGTGCTGCTGTGGCTCGCCAACCACCTTTCGGCGCGGCAAATCGGCCTGAAGGCAGGCGAAATTGTAGCTACGGGAACATGCACGGGACTTGACCCGGTTCATCCTGGGGACGTTGCCCGCGCGGATTTCGGTACGCTTGGTTCCGTAGTCATCACGTTCGCTTAGGCGCTGTCGGCATTCGGTGCTAGCCTTCTGGGGCGTGATCAACGCTGGGATCATGAAAGGATGGTGTTATGGACGGGGCATATCTGGCGTCGGAACTTCAGAACCTGCTGAAGCTCAGATCCGTGCCGTTCTGCATGAAGATGTTTGAGCGTGTGGAGGCCATGGAGGCGATCCCCCGCATCCGGCGACCGGAACATGTGCACACCCTTGACCAGCTTGTCGGCCAGACCTCGCGGCTTGGCTGGACAGTGGGTGTGACAGCAGACAACCTGGTTGGTGCGCAGTGCCGGGCCGTGGTCGGTCTTGGTAACGCGAAGGATCCGGCCTGGAAATCCGGACAGCACATGGTCGGCGTCTGGTTCGAGGACCAGGCCGGCGCGGAGGCCCACCAGGCGGCCATGCACTGCGTCGATGACGGGCTCTACGAGGCACTGGCCATGTCGCCCTTGAGTTCAGGCCGCCTTGATCCACCTGATATCGTCCTTTTCTATGCAACGCCCGGCGCCATGATCTATTTCATCAACGGGCTGCAATGGTCGGGCTACAAGCGGTTCGACTGGTCGGTCGTCGGCGAGTCCGCCTGCGCTGACAGCTGGGGCCGTGCGCTCCGCCTGCGCGAGCCTTCCCTTTCCATCCCCTGTTTCGCCGAACGGCGCTATGGCGGTGTTCTCGATGATGAAATGCTCATGGCGCTGCCGCCTCACGATCTGGTCAGGGCCATCGACGGCATGAAGGCCCTGGCGAAGAACGGCTTCCGCTACCCCTTCGCCCAGTACGGCATCCAGCAGGACGTGCGTGCCGGGATGGCGGTGAGCTATCCGGACCGCGGGTAAGTGCATGCCGAATGGCGCGCGAGTTGCCCCGCACCTGGCCCAGCGCGTCTGTATCGGTGTCGCGACAGCTGCGCCGACATTGGTTTTCTCAGGAACCAGATCGAGCTGATATTTGTTCAGTCGTTCCGGAAGCACACGTTCCAGAACTCTTTTCGCTGTTCGGTCGCGATCACACTTGTCTGTACTTGAACCTCCATGAGACAGTTAGCGCGCACCAAGATGATTGGCTTATCGTTCGGCTTCCAGCCGCGGTGTTGAGAGTTACTGAGTGTCGCCGGGAACTCGCGTTCGACCAAACTGTGGGGGCTCGGCTGCAGGTGGAGCAAATTCGCAATATTTCGGTGTTACCCTCTTGCTGCCGGATAAAGGAAGGGCCGGTCTACGGAGCAAATCTGGCTGATTGACTGAAATAGCCGACGGTCACTAGTTGGTTTCACGTTTCAGCGTAGCAGGGCACACATCATGACTTTCAGAACGCTCGTTCTTTCCGCATCCATGTTGGCCGTTTCAGGGACAGCCGGCATGGCGACAGAAAAGCTGGTCCGGTTCTGTCCGGTGGATAAGCTGTGCGGCTACACCGACACCGAAGGGAACTGGCTCATTCAACCGAGGTTCGAATCGGCCGAACAGTTTCGCGGGAACGATTACGCCAAGGCGAAATTCAACGGGAAATTCGGCTATCTGGACAAACGCGGCAACTGGTTGGCCAGCCCACGGTTCGATGATCTCTCTTATCGCATTTCAGCAGGGCTTGCGTACGCCAGGATCGGTAGGAAGTACGGATATGTAGACCGAGCCGGAGAATGGGTTATTCCGCCAAAATTCAGATCCGCCTCTTTCTTCCGGGAAAGCGGCCGCGCCAATGTCAGGTCCGGATCAGGGTGGGGCGTGATCGACACGAAAGGAAACTGGCTAATCAAGCCTGTGTTTGAACAACTCGGGTTCGTTCTCGATGACAACCGCGAACTTTACGCTGCCAAGTGGAAGAAGAAATGGGGCTATATCGACAAGCAGGGCAACTGGGTTCTTCGACCGAAATATGATCGTGCGACCTGGTTCCGGGAGGGAGTGGCCATTGTCCAGGTGAACGGAAAGTGGGGCTACGTTGACAAGCGGGGAAACTGGCTGATCAGGCCGGTTTATGAATTGGCCGGGTTTTTTGATGATGCTGGTATCGCCACCGTCAAGATGCATGGCAAGCGGGGCGCGATCAACCGACGGGGTGCCTGGGTCATCCGACCGCAGTTCGAGTCCATGCTCGATTTCAACAAACACGGACTTGCCACAACAAAAGTCGGAGGCAAGTGGGGCTACCTGAACCGGAAAGGCAAATGGATCATCCCGCCGGAATTTGACAGTTTCTATGCACTAACCCCCGGTGACATTCTCGCGGCCAAGGTAAACGGCAAGTGGGGCTACATCGACCTGAAGGGGAATTGGGTCCATCCGCCGAAACTGGACAACGCCTCCGGCGCCTATGAACATGGTCTGGTGAATGCGCAGGTCGATGGAAAGTGGGGACGCCTGAATACTTCCGGGAAATGGGCGATCCGGCCTTTGGGCGATGCTGAGGTTCGGAGGCTGCGAGCGGCTGCGGCAGAAGCGGGCAGTTTCACCAACATGCTGCATCTGGCCAACGCGGCAATCGAGGCAGCTCCCGGGGATGCCTACAAGTGGGCGAAGGCTGCCGCCGAGGCAGGCAGCGCCGCCGGGCAGACCCTTCTCGGCAAGCTATATGATGACGGAAAGGGTGTTGATCAGGACATCGGCAAGGCCGTTCACTGGTTCCGCAAGGCTGCTGACCAGGGATCCGGCGAAGCGATGTATTATCTGGCGGTCAAATATACCGATGGCCAGGGCGTGGCGATGGATCTGGACAAAGCCCAGAAGCTTTTGAGGCGAGCGCAGGACTATCGCTTCGACCGGAAGAAGGTGGACGCGCAGTACAGGAAGGTTCTCGCCAAGAAACGCCCCAAAGGCAGCTAGGACGCAGGGCTATGCCCGCGACCGCTTACTTCGTGACCAGCCACGGCCGGCTCCAGATGCGGTAGACGCCCCAGTAGAGGTTCTCCACGTGTAGGCCGAAGGCCAGGGCCTCCTTGGCCCAGTCGCCGTCGCCGCCGGCGCTGCCCGACAGGCGGGGACTGAAGGTGTAGCCCGGCTCTTCCCACTTGTTCGCCTGGGCCTCGACGAAGCCGGTAATCGCCTCGCCGACGGTCATTTCCTGCGGTTCGGGCAGCTTCTCCCTGTCGATCTTGAAGACGTTGGACGCGGCGGCATGGGAGAGGATCTTGATCTGGTCGAGAAAGCGCAGCTCCACCGGGTCTGAGGCGCTCATGGCGAAGGCGAGATAGTCCTGGGCATCGGTGCGCAGCCCCATGAGCTTCATCAGAGTCTCGAGCCAGCCCCGGTTGGTTGTCTCAAAATAGACCGTGCCGCCGCAGGGATCCTGCAGGGGCGCGTCCTTGAACGGATTGCCCGTGTTCGTCTCCGCCCCGTAGTAGTGGTCCGCCGGGATGTCCCGGTTATAGGGAAAGATGACGCTCGGCGCCCCCAGCAGAAACCCCCGCGGCAGGAACTGGTCCTCCGAACCGGGCCCGTCGGCGCCACCCTCGGGCCACTCGTTCGGCGTGAGCTTGAGGGCTGAGGGAAAACCGGAGGTCATGGCGGGGTCCTCTGAAGTGGCGATGTGGTCGGCAAAGAGCCGCACCGCCAAGAATGCGCCTCAGGGAGCGGGGGAGCAAGGGATGTGTGCCATGACGCACGGTCCCCAAGCGTCCGATGCCAGAGTCGTGTCAGTAGGGAAACACGAAGCGCGGGCCGCCGGTGCGGAATCCGGGCCAGCGGTAGCGCGGAAAGTATCCGGGATAGGTGCGCGGCCAGTCCGGCGGATAGCGGTCCGGATCGTAGCGGGGGTAGTAGTAGTCCGGGTAGTACCGCGGATAGGTGCGAGGGCTGAAGCGCCGGCGATGGAAGCGCCGGACACGCCGTCTTCTGCGCCTGTGCCTGCGCCGCCGCGTGAGACGGTTATTCCGCCGCCGCCGTCTCCTGCGCCGTCTGGTGTGATGCGCCCCGGCCGGGGAGGCGCCTGCGCCGAGCGCCAGCACCGTCACCAGCCCGCCGCCCAACACCAGCCGGCGCGACAGCTCGGTCTCACCGGACGATGAGCCGCCGAGCTGCTCCACGGTCCGGGCGAGCCAGGACCAGATGCGGCCCAAAAGTTTCGGAACAGAATTGCGCATTCCGGATCTCGCCTCCGCCAAACGGAAGTTCCCTCTGCCGCTCCACATGGGCAGTAGCCAGGCGCGTTACAATCCGGCAGCAGATCACATCCGGCCGGAGAGGCAAAATGTCCACCGGGCGAAACCGAGGGCGGGCTCGATCCCCCGCAGGAGCACCATGCCGGGCGCCCCTGCGGAGTGGCTGGCGTCATGTTGGGGCCGCGCGCAGAGCAGGGGAACCTCGCATGCGCGCAGCAATCAGCCAGCGACGCATTGTTCATAGCAAAATATCCCAAATCAGGAAAGTCCTATTTCGGGAGTTTCCTGAATCAGGAATAGTTCTCCCGGCGGTGGCAACGAACACTGGCGGCCCATGCGCGAATCCATACATTCGGAGCGAAACAAAAAGCTCCGCGAGCTCCTAAAGGAAGCCCGCAAAGCCAAAGGCCTCCGACAGGACGACCTCTCCCTCAAACTCGGCAAGTTCAAGACCTTCATCAACAAGGTAGAGAACGGCGAGAGGCGGCTGGACGCGATGGAGTTTCTGGATTTGGTACGGGAGTTGGAGCTGGATATTGGGGAGTTGATGCGGCGGGGAGTTTGATTGACGCTTGAACAATCCGGCGGTTTGATAGCCAGCTAGGGGCTCAATCCAACTAGTTACTTCGCCAAGCGTCAAATTCGTTGATAAGAATCTGTATGCGCCCGACATGGCTACTCTGATCGTTAGTGCTGCGGTTAAGCGTGTCAAATCTTGCCAACACCGGATTCAGAACCTCTTCGCCTTTTTTCTTTTGCAAGTCTCTGTTCTGCTTTCTTTTTTGCTCAAAATGCACCAGAAATTCACGGATACCCGCACGATCCCCCCACTCGACGCTTCGTACAAACCAGTAGTACACCGGAACAATGCCAGCAGAGGAAAGCAAAGAATCCTTTGGAATGAAAACCTCGGCCATAGCGCCCAACGTGTCTAGCGCACGCAAACCAGCTAGCTCTAAACGTTCACGGTCAATTTCTTGATTCGCGAACTCGTCTAGGTTAGTTTTCTTCGTTGCAATTGGTCTGCCTTCATACTCAAATAGCAGCAGCTTCGCGACAGCGTTTAAGTCAGCGGCACGCTTCACGCTGAACTTGATATTCTCCAGAAAAACCTCGTGAGTCCGGAGTGCTCGGATCAAATCGGAAACTGGCCCAGCCACCGCATTTCGGACTTCCGCACCGGTTAGTGGTTTAGATTTGTTAAGGCGGACAAATATTTCATTTATA
>JBCCEL010000029.1:0-29852 GCA_039030315.1 Pseudomonadota bacterium | reverse complement strand
CCGCTGGAATGCATCGTGCAGACTGCGGATGGGTCCACGGCCACCGTGCATTCGGGGTCTTACGGCATTGGCGTCTCCCGGCTTGCAGGCGGGATCATCGAAGCCAGTCATGATGAAAACGGTATCATCTGGCCGGATGCCGTCGCGCCATTCGACGTGGGTCTTATCAACCTGAAGGCGGGCGACGCCGAGACTGACGCAGCCTGCGACAAGCTCTACGAACAACTGGATAAGGCCGGTATCGAGGTGCTCTACGATGACACCGACGACCGCGCCGGCGGCAAGTTTGCCAAGATGGACATGATCGGGTTGCCGCAGCAACTCGTGGTCGGCCCCCGCGGTCTCAAGGACGGTCAGGTCGAGGTCAAGAACCGGCGAACGGGTGAGCGCGAAGCAGTTGGCCTCGAAGACGTCATAAAGAAGCTTAAAGCCTGAGCCATCAGCGCCGACAGCAAGGAACATTGCCGACATGGCCACGGGCACCAAGCCGTTTTCACCCTTTGAGTGGATGATATCGCTGAGATATCTGGGTTCGCGCCGGAAAGAAGGCTTCATCTCGGTGATCGCCGGTTTCTCTTTTCTCGGCATTCTTCTGGGTGTCGCCACCCTGATCATCGTGATGGCCGTGATGAATGGTTTCCGCCAGGAATTGCTCGGAAAGATCCTGGGCATGAACGGCCACGTGGTTGCCTATGGTACGCCCGGCTTCATATCCGATTATGGAGGCGTTTCAGAGCGTCTCAAACTCGTGCCGGGGGTGACCCGCGCGATTCCCTACATGGAGGGGCAGGTCATGGCGTCCTCGCAGCGCACGGCGACAGGCGTGGTCGTGCGCGGGCTATGGGAACAGGACCTGAAGTCGCTGCCCTCCATCAACAATGACAAGCTCAGAGGCAAACTGGACAATTTTGACGGATCCGAAAGCATCGCCATCGGCTCCCGGCTGGCCTTCAAGCACCGTGTCGGTCTCGGCGACAAGATTACCCTGATCAGCCCGCGCGGACCGGTCACGCCTTTCGGGGTCACGCCGACCATCCGTTCCTACAAGATCGCCGCGGTTTTCGAGATCGGTATGTCGCAATACGATTCCAGCTACGTGTTCCTGCCCTTCAAGGAGGCGCAGGAGTACTTCGTCCAGGAGGAGGGTGCGACAGCGATCGAAGTTCTGGTCGAGCGTCCGGACAGGGTCGACGATTATGTCGTCCCCATGCAGGTGGCGGGGGGGCCAGCGTTGCGGCTGTTTACCTGGAAGCGGACCAACGAGACCTTCTTCAACGCGCTGCAGGTTGAACGCAACGTCATGTTCCTGATCCTCACGCTGATCATCCTTGTGGCTGCGCTGAACATCATTTCCGGCCTCATCATGCTGGTGAAGGACAAGGGCCGGGATATCGCCATTCTCAGAACCATGGGGGCCAAACGCGGCACCATCATGCGGGTCTTCCTGATCACCGGCGCTTCGATCGGGATTGTGGGCACGTTGGGTGGATTGGCCGTCGGGCTCGTCTTCTGCGCCTATATTGAGGAAATCCGCCAGTTTGTCTCTGCGCTGACCCAACGGGAGGTCTTCTCGCCGGAGCTGTACTATCTCTCGAAGCTTCCCGCCGAGGTCGATCCAAACGAGGTGCTGACGATCACCGGCATGTCATTCTTCCTCTCGATCATCTCCACGCTCTATCCCTCGTGGCGGGCAGCGCGGCTCGATCCTGTGAAGGCTCTGCGCTATGAGTGAAGCCGCCAACGGCGCCGTCCTTTCGCTGCGCAACATCACGCGCACCTACGGGGAGGGAGAGAGCAAGCTTCACGTCTTCCACGACGCCAGCATGGAGCTTCAGGCAGGGGAGCTGGTTGCGCTGATCGGACCTTCCGGCGCGGGCAAGTCCTCGCTTCTGCATATAGCAGGGCTGCTTGAGGCGCCGGACAGCGGCGGCGTCTACATTGACGGCCGCGATGTGGCGCAAAGCCCTGACAATGTGCGCACGGAAGTGCGCCGTTCTCAGATCGGCTTCGTCTACCAGTTCCATCATCTGCTTCCCGAATTCAGCGCCCTGGAAAACGTCATGATGCCCCAGCGCATCCTCGGCAAGTCCAAGCCGGAAGCGCGGGCGCGGGCGGAAGACCTGCTGACCCGTCTGGGTCTGAGCGCGCGCATGACGCACCGCCCGGCGGAACTTTCCGGCGGCGAGCAGCAGCGCGTCGCCATCGCCAGGGCGGTGGCCAATCACCCGAAGCTGCTGCTGGCCGATGAACCCACCGGAAACCTCGACCCGCGGACGGCCGCCGGGGTCTATGCGGAGTTTCTCCGTATGATCGAGGAAGAGGGGCTGACCGCGCTGATTGCCACACATAATCTGGAGCTTTCCGCCCAGATGGACCGGGTCATCCGCATGGAAGACGGCAAGCTGGTTTCGCTATAGTCTCTCCCGCAATCTGAGAACTGAGGCAGGCGATGAAGGCCGTTTTCGACGATACCCAGCTCAAGCATGATCCGAAGTTCTTCATGCACAAGGGCAAGGTGGTGGACCATCCCGAACAGCCGGAGCGGGCGAGACGGCTGCTGGCCGGGCTGGAGAAGATCCACGCCGACATTACCGGGCCTGACGCGTTCTCAGATGAGCACATCCTCGCGGTTCATCCGGAGCGCTATGTGGAGTTTCTGCGCGACGCTCACGCCTATTGGTCGGGTCTCCAGGGCGCCGCGCCCGAGATTGTGCCCAATGTGCACCCGGTGGAGTTGCCGGCGACCTATCCGGACAATTTCGTCGGCCGGGCCGGCTGGCACCAGGCGGATCTTGCCTGTCCGATCGGCGAACACACCTGGGAAGCGGTGCGGGCAACGGCGAACTGCGCGCTCGCGGCCGCGCAGATGGTGAGCAGCGGGCAGGAGCGCGCGGCCTACGCCTTGTGCCGCCCGCCCGGACACCATGCGTTTTCCGAACGGGCAGGAGGTTTCTGCTTCCTGGCAAATACGGCGATTGCCGCTGAGTTCCTGCGTCGCTCCCACGAAAAGGTTGCGATACTTGACGTCGATGTCCACCACGGCAACGGCACCCAGGGCATCTTCTATGCCCGCGGGGACGTGCTCACCTGCTCGGTCCATGCGGACCCCATGGACTATTATCCGTTCTTCTGGGGGCATGCTGCAGAGCACGGCGCTGACGACGGGGCGGGCGCCAACCTGAACCTTCCTGTCCCTGTGCGCAGCGGCGACGAGGTGTGGATGGGCGCGGTGCACGAAGCCTGTGAAAGGATCTCGGCGTTCGGTGCAACAGCTCTGGTCGTGGCCCTCGGGCTGGATGCGCACGAAAAGGATCCCCTGCTTGGCGGCGCGGTGACGACCGACGGGTTTGCGGCGATTGCGGCGAAAATTGCCCGGCTCGGACTTCCCACGGCGATCGTTCAGGAGGGTGGATATCTGACCGATCATCTTGGCGACAACCTTGCAAGCTTCCTTGCGGGTTTCGAAGACGCACATCGGGTCTCCGCGTGAGCAATCCGGAACAAGACCTGATCCAGCGTTTTTTCGCTCCACTTGCCGGCGATGGTTCGGCGGGACTTATGGATGATGCGGCAAGCTGGGTACCTTCCGCCGGCATGGAAGCGGTCGTGTCCACGGACACACTCGTCGCCGGTGTTCACTTCATCGGCGATGAGCCACCGGACCTGATTGCGCGCAAGGCGCTGCGCGTCAATTTCTCCGACCTGGTGGCCAAGGGCGCTTATCCGAAGGGCTACCTCGTCAATCTGGCCCTGCCGGCAGACGTGGACGCGGCCTGGCTGGCGGCGTTTTCGGCCGGGCTTGCCCAGGATCAGGCCGAGTTCGATTGTGCCCTGATGGGCGGAGACACGGTATCGACGCCAGGTCCTCTCGTTGTCTCCGTCACGGCGTTCGGCGAGACGCTGGAGGGGCGCATTGTGCGCAGAGGCTCAGCGACCCCCGGCGACGTGATCTATGTGACGGGAACCATCGGAGACAGCGCAATCGGGCTGGACGTTCTCCAGGGAAAGTGCCGGACCCTTGACGATTCCTTCCTGATCGACCGCTACAGGCTGCCGCGGCCGCGCACAGGCTGTGTGGGATTGATCCGCAAATTTGCGAGCGCCTCCATGGATATCTCTGATGGCCTGGTTGGCGATCTGGAACAACTGGTGAAGGCATCAGGTGTGGGCGCAAGCATCAGCGCCCATCTCATTCCGTTCTCTCCGCCCGTCGAGAGCCTTGCGGTGCTCGATATGGAGGTTCAGAAGAGGGCTTTAACCGGCGGCGATGATTACGAAATATTGTTCTCAGTTCCGTATGCCATGGCGGACTCGTTCGAGGCGGAGTGCCGTGAAGACGTGCGGCATATCGGCGAAATCGTCGAGGGCGGTGGCGTGGCTGTGAAGGCGGGGGACGGCGAGGAACTCGACCTGGGCACAACCTCCTGGAGCCATTTTGACTGAACGCATGCCAGCCATGCGCGTTGCCGGGTTGTGCGGGTCCGCGCCCTCCCATAGTGTCCCGCGATGGCCAGCACGATGAGCATCGAAACAGCGGCTGACGACGGCCGCGCCCGGCGCAATGCGCTGATCTATGCCTTCGCCCAGGCCATGTACGGCTCGCAGGCTATCATGCTGATCACCACTGGTGGTCTGATCGGCAAGGCGCTGGCGTCCGATGCGGGACTTGCCACGCTCCCCATATCCGCCTTCGTACTGGGCACCATGCTGACCGCGCTGCCGGCATCTCTCTACATGAAGCGGGTCGGCCGCAAGGCAGGCTTTCTCACCGGGACGGTGCTTGGAGCCGGCAGTGCGATGCTGGGCCTCTATGCCATCTACCTACAGGAATTCTGGCTCTTCACCGCCGCCATGATGCTGACCGGCAGCTACCAGGCATTTGCCATGCTCTACCGGTTCGCCGCCGCGGACCTGGCGAGCCCGGAATTCAAGGCCAAGGCGATATCCTGGGTGACGATCGGCGGACTGGCCTCGGCCTTGATCGGTTCGTTTGCCATCATCGCAACGAAAGATCTGATGGGACCTGTCCTTTTCGGCGGGTGCTACCTGGCGGCTGTCGTCATGGCGGGGCTTTCGGCGGCAGCTCTCCTGTTCCTTGACCGGCCGGACGGCGACCCGGAGGCCGAGTTGGAGCCGGCGCGCCCGTTAATGACGATTCTCCGCCAGCCCCGTCTTATCGTCGCCATCGCCTGCGCCATGATGAGTTACGGCATGATGAATCTGGTGATGACGGCAACACCCCTTGCGATGGTCGCCTGCGGCTTTACCGTCGATACCGCGGCGCTGGTGGTGCAATGGCATGTCATTGCCATGTATGCGCCGAGCTTCGTGACCGGGTCCCTGATCAACCGGTTCGGCTGCGAAAGGGTGATTGCGGCCGGCATGGTGCTGCTGGCCGGGGCCGGGATCGTCTCCATCCTCGGCATAGACCTGGCCAACTTCGCTATCGGGCTCATCCTGCTGGGTGTGGGCTGGAACTTCGGCTTCATCGGCGCCACGGCCATGGTGACGTCGCAGTACCGGCAATCGGAGAAGAACGTGGTTCAGGGCATCAACGATTTCTGCGTCTTCGCCACGGTCGCGCTGGCCTCCTTCTCATCGGGCAAACTCCTGCACGTTGTGGGATGGACCGCGGTGAACTTCGCGCTCTACCCGATGATCGCGGTATCGCTCATGCTCCTCGCCTGGCTCGCCCTGTCCCAGCGCCGCGCCCTCGCAGCCAATTAGAGCGGGTTGGCCTCAATCAGATTCACTTCAAAACCTCAGGCTGAGGTGCCGCCTGCCGCACATCCTCCGAGACAGCGCTTCGCGCCTCCTCAGGAGGAGGGCCGGCGTGTGATTGATCCAAACTTGCTTTAAACGAACCGTGCGCTCTGTGCCCGGCGGCCCTGGGTGTCCTCGGGTCAGGCCCGAGGACGGCGGTTGGGAGAGCATAACGGTGTCGCCCTCGGCCACGGAGCCGAGGGCCGAGGGCCACGCGCCTGACGCCGCGCAGCCCCGTATCTCTCTTCCCGGGTCAGGCCTCCGCAGACGGATCCCAGCCGGAGACGGCTTTCACTTCCAGGAATTCCTCCAGGCCCCATTTCCCGCCTTCGCGGCCGTTGCCGGACTGCTTGTAGCCGCCGAATGGGCTGCCGGATGCGCGGTTGGCGCCGTTCATCTGGATCATGCCCGCGCGCAGCTTCCGGGCTACATCCTGGATCCGCTTCTGATCGCCGCCCTGGACATAGGAGGTCAGGCCGTAGGCGGTGTCGTTGGCGATCTCGATGGCTTCTTCCTCGCCGTCAAAGGGAATGATGGAGAGGACCGGGCCGAAGATCTCTTCCTGGGCAATCGTCATGTCATTGCTGACATCCGCAAACACGGTCGGGCGGGCAAAGTAGCCGCGGTTGAAGCCTTCGGGACGGCCCGGACCGCCGGCCACGAGACGGGCGCCTTCATCGATGCCGGCCTGGATCAGGCGCTGGACCTTGTCGAACTGGGCTTCAGAGACCAGCGGGCCGATATGGCGGCCTTCCTCCGCAGGATCACCCACTTCGGTCTTCTCGGCCGTTGCAGCGGCCACCTCGACGGCCTTGTCGTAGACCGAGCGCTCAACAAGCATGCGGGTCGGCGCGTTGCACGACTGGCCGGTGTTGTTGAAGCAGTGCAGAGCACCGCGCTTCACGGCCGCTTCGGTGTCGGTGTCGGCAAAGATGATGTTCGGGCCCTTGCCGCCGAGTTCCAGCGAAACGCGCTTGATCGTATCGGCCGCACCCTTCGTGACGGCCGTCCCGCCGCGGGCAGAGCCGGTGAACGACATCATGTCGATGTCCGGATGGGCGGACATGGCTTCGCCGACCGTCGGGCCGTCGCCGTTCACCAGGTTGAACACACCGTTCGGGAAGCCGGCCTCGTCCATGAATTCGGCAAACAGCAGCCCGGAGAGCGGCGCGATTTCCGACGGCTTCAGGACGACCGTGCAGCCGGCGCCGATTGCGGGAACCACCTTGAGGGCGATCTGGTTCATCGGCCAGTTCCAGGGGGTGATCAGGCCGCAGACGCCGATCGCTTCGTAGATGATGTGTTCCTGCGGTGCCTTCTCGTGAAGGGCGTGCTCCCAGGTGAAGCCCTTCAGGACGCGCAGGAAGCTCTTGATGTGGCCGAGGCCGGCAGCAGCCTGTGCATTCGTGGACAGGGTCGCCGGGGCGCCCATTTCGTTGGTGATCGCCTTGGCCATCTCGTCCATGCGCGCAGCATAGATGTCCGCCAGCTTCTCGATCAGGGCAATGCGCTCTTCCGGAGCCGTGGTGCTCCACGCCGGGAAGGCCGCCTTCGCCGCGGCCACGGCCTTGTCGACATCGGCCTCGGTGCCGAGCGTGATGACCGCGCAAGGCTCTTCGTTGGCCGGATTGATGACGTCAAAATCGTTCGCTGTGGTCGGTGCTACCCATGCACCGTCGATGTAGAAATCGGTCTTTCTGAGCATGAAAACGTCCTCGTTATTTCAAGGGAAGGGTGGGTTCCGATGGCCAGACGCGGTGCCTACAGGGGAATGTGTCAAAACTCAAGAACCACTATCCGCATTGTGGTCCAAGACCACTTTGACCTCTTTGTGATAAGAGCGGCTGACCGGAATCTCAGCCCCGTCGCGCATCCGGAGGATCAGTTTTCCGCCTTCCCGTCGTGAGCTGTCTATCCCGTCAAGCGCCACCCAGTGGGAGCGGTGGACCTGGAAGCCCTCGACACCGGCAAGTTCCTCGATCGCATCGGCAAGGCGCAGCAGCACCAGTTCGCGTCCCTTATCCGTGACGACCTCGACATAGTGATCCTGCATGGAAAGATACTGGACCGGTCCCCGCTTTTCCGGCGGCAAACGCTTCAGAAGCCGGATCTGGACCGGCGCTTCGCCTGACGGAACATCGTCGCCGCCCGGCTGAAGGAAGAAGTACACGAGCGATCCGATCAGCGCGGATATCGGGACGGACAGGGCGAGCTGCCAGATGTAACTGGTGAGCGTCAGGTTCCGGCCGAACATGAAGATCCCGATAACCTCGACCGCCAGCGCGATGGGAACCGACGCCATGACCGAACCGGTCAGCACCACGGGAAAGTGGTCATAGGCCCGCTTGCCGTTTACGGCGCCGCAGAAGGCGATCGTCGTCAGAGCGATGCTCCAGGTGACGGCTTGGACAATGAACCAGTAGCCCAGACGTGCTGGAAAATGCAGCACCTCATAGGTGCCGAATGGACCGGTCAGCGCGAAGATCGCCAGCACTAGGGCGAAAACGAGCCAGAGCCGGGGGAGGCTGCCAACCCACTTCAATTCGCGAAGCGTGAATTGCACGAGGCCGCCGTTCACGAACATTTCTCCGCGACCCGCGTAACCCTGCTGGCGCAAAAGCTCACCGCCCGGGCATGTCGAGGCCATCGCAACGTCAAACCGATGGAGCCAGCCATATGACCCTCGCACCTCTCCTTTCCGCGCCCCTGGCCGTGCAGATCCACGTGGCCGCGGCTCTGGCCGCAATTGCAGCCATTGTTCCGCTGGCTATCTACAGGAAGGGGGCGTCAACGCATAGGTGGCTTGGGTGGATTGCCGCGGCGGGCATGGGGCTCACGGCGCTGTCTTCGTTTGCAATCCGGGAACTCAACCACGGCAGCTTCAGCTGGATCCACATCCTCTCCGTCATCGTCCTGATCAGCCTTATCCGGGGCATCATCGCGATAAGGCGGCGCGAGGTGCGGGCCCACATGTGGATCATGGCATCAACGGCGGTGAGCGGGCTGGGTGTGGCTGGTGCCTTTACGTTCATGCCGTACAGGCTGATGTGGCGGATTTTTTTCGGATGAGAGACAGTCAGGCCCCGCCACGGAAGGCCTGGAGCCAGCCCAGTCCTTCTGCCTCGGTCGCCTTCGGGATGTATTCGGCGCCGACATAGCCCTCGTACCCCAGCTCGCCCAATGCATCCAAAATCCGGTCGATGGCAATCTCACCCGTATCAGGTTCGTTGCGACCCGGCGCTCCGGCGATCTGGATATGTCCGATGGCGGGCATGTGTTCTTCAAGCCGGCGCAGGATGTCTCCCTGCGTCACCTGCACATGGTAGAGATCGAACATCATGCGCACCGGAGCGAGAACCAATGTCCGGATCAGGCCTGCGGCCTGTTCAACCGTGTTGAGGAAGTAGTTGGGAACATCCCGATGGTTGATCGGTTCGATGAGAACGCCGATTCCCGCCGACGTGGCCAGTTCGGCCGCCAGGCGGAGATTGTTGAGGAACGTGGCTTCGGCCCAGGGGTTACCCGCGCTGGTGCCAGCCATGATGTGGACGTTTCGGGCACCAACCGCCTTTGCGTAATCGATCGCCTGCCTGATCGCAGCCTCGGCTTCGGCTTCCCGTCCCGGCACGGCGCACAGGCCGAAGTCACCAGCCTCCACATTGCCGCGGACCGTGTTGAGTGCAATCATCGGCAGTCCGGTCTCGGCCAGCGCAGCCTTCACATCCTCTGCCGGCTGCTCGTAGGGAAAATGGCATTCCACCGCATCGAAGCCGGAATTGGCGGCGATCCGTATAGCCTGCGGCAGGGTCAGGGTTTTCCAGAGGAACCCGAGATTTGCCGAGAATTTTGCCATGATGTGCCGCCGCCTCCTGATGCTGATGGAATCTCTCCTGCCGCCTTTCCCTTATCGGCCAAGAGCGCTTGATCCGCTACCCCCAGTCATGCAATGTGCGCCGCCCGCAGCCGCGGGTTTTTCGTTGGATTCCCGGACATATTGGAGAGGGGCGCAAGCGATGGCGCTGAAAGACAAACTGGCTGGCGGGGACTTTGTAATTACCGCAGAGATTACCCCGCCTCTCGGCGCCTCGGCGGATGCGGTTATGGCCCGGGCCGAGCCGCTGCGCGGCCTCGCGGATGCCGTCAACATCACTGACGGGGCAGGGGCCAGGGCTGCCATGTCGTCAATTTCCTGCGGAGCGGTCATGGTCCGCGAAGGCCTGGAGCCGATCATGCAGCTGACCTGCCGTGACCGGAACCGGATCGGCCTCGCGTCGGACCTCCTGGGCGCTTCGGCACTCGGGGTGCACAACATGCTGGTGCTGCATGGGGACGATCCCAAGGGGGGAGACATGCCGGAGGCGACCGGGGTCTACGATCTCGATTCCCGCGGCGTCATGAACCTGGCGCGGATGATGCGCGATGAGGGCAAGCTGCCGTCGGACCGGGAAATCAATCCCCGGCCGGATTTCTTCATCGCTTGCGCCGACATGCCCATGGATCCGAAGGATGACTGGGAACCGAAGGGGCTTGCCGGCAAGATCGAGAGCGGGGCGGAGTTCGCCCAGACCCAGTTCTGCTTCGATATAGGCATTGCCGAACGCTACTTTGCCCGGCTGCGGGAGCACGGCATCACCGACCGGCTAAAGTTCATCGTCGGCATAGGTCCTCTGGCGTCCGGCAAGCAGGCCCGGTTCATGGACGAGAACCTGTTCGGTGTTTCGGTGCCCGGCCACATCATCGACCGGATCGAGAGCGCCGATGACGAGAAAGCCGAGGGGCGCAAGATCTGCGTGGAGCTGATGGAGGCCTACCAGAACATTGAGGGTATCGCCGGCGTGCACATCATGGCGCCCATGCAAGGCGCAAAGGCCATCGCCGAAACCATCCGCATGTCGGGGATGAGGTAGGGGTGACACGGAAAGCCATCATGCGCTGCCGTTCCCGAGCAGGAGCCTGCGCAATACGTGCAGCCGACCTCCAACCTGTTGCCCTCGGGCTTGACCCGAGGGCCCAGAGCCACAGGCTGAGTGGGATGCTTTTTTCATCGACCGCATTGAAATGCTTAGGGAAGGGTGAAACTTTCCCCCGTTGCCCTGGGTCCTCGGGTCAAGCCCGAGGACGGCATATGTTGGCACGGGATGGAGTTTTGCCCTGCCGAGTAAGCGGGAAACCAGGAATGTCGCGTCTGTGTTTCGAGCCCTCCGCTCTGGGCAGCCGCCTTCGCGGGGGTGACGGGAGCGTTTTTGTCGAGCTGGATCATTTTGCCAGGGAGTGTCGATCATGAGCGGTGCCGAGCAACTCCTCGCGAAGCGGGCTCAGGGTTTTGAGGATTCCGTCATCATCCAGATGTCCGTCAAGGCGCGGGAGCTGCGTGCCAAGGGGCGGGACGTGGTGAGCCTCACGATCGGCGAACCGGATTTCGACACGCCCGGGTTCATCAAGCAGGCTGCGACCAGGGCCATGGATGACGGCTTCACCCACTATGCCCCGATGAACGGCATGCTGCCTTTACGCGAGGCGCTGGCGGAAAAGCTGAAAGCGGAAAACGGTCTCGACTACGGTGCGAACGAAATCGTCGTCACCAATGGCGCAAAACAGGCCATCAGCAATGCCTGCTTTGCCCTGCTGGACGATGATGACGAGGTCATTCTGCCGACCCCGTTCTGGGTGGCCTATGAGAGCATTGCGGAGATGGCGGGCGGGAAGTCTGTGGTCGTGCGGACCGGGGCAGAGGATGGCTTCAAGATCCGGCCGGATGTCCTGGAAGCGTCGATCACCAACCGAACCAAGCTTTTCATCTTCTCCAACCCCTGCAATCCTTCCGGCGCGGTCTACAGCCGCGAGGAGCTTGAAGGGCTTGCGGAAGTCCTCAGGCGCCACCCCGGAATCGTGGTGATGGCGGACGAGATCTACGAATACATTATCTTCGACAAACCCCACGTCTCCTTCGGCTCCCTGGAGGGCATGCGGGACCGGACAGTGACCATCAACGGTTTCTCCAAGGGGTTTGCCATGACGGGCTGGCGCCTCGGCTACCTCGCCGCTGCTGCACCTGTGGCCCGTGCCTGCTCCAAGGTGCAAGGTGCGCTGACCGCCGGCGGCAACGCCTTCGTGCAGATTGCCGGTGTGACTGCGCTGGAGGCGGACAGGTCCGCCTGCCAGGACATGACCCGCTCCTATCATGAACGGCGCGACCTCATTGCCGGGCTGCTGGCGGATATCCCGGGCGTGAACGTGAGCCCGCCCGACGGGACCTTCTACATCTTCCCGGATATCTCCGAGCATCTCGGCAAGACCGCCGGAAACCACCGGGTCGAGACTGTCGAAGACATGTGCATGTGGCTCCTGGAAGAGCATGACGTGGCGGTGGTCCCCGGCGGTTCCTTCGGCGATCCCGACTGCCTGCGCATGTCCTTTGCCTGTAGCGAAGACGATATCCGCAAGGGCTGCGCGCGGATGAAGGAAGCGTTCGCGCGACTCGAATAGCTACTTCTGAAGAAGGCTGCTGGCGATGGCGGCGAGATTTCCTTCGCGGCCCGTGTCGATGCTGATGGTGGCCGTCATGCCGGCTCGCAAGGGCGGGGCGGTCGAGCGCGGTTTCAGCTTGAGGCGCAGCGGCACGCGCTGCACGACCTTTACCCAGTTTCCGGTTGCGTTCTGCGCCGGCAAAAGGGCGAACTCGGCGCCGGTCGCCGGGCTGATGCTTTCCACAACGGCCTGCCAGGTGACATTCGGATAGGCATCAAGCACGACGCTGGCTTCCAGGCCCTCGCGAATATGGGTCAGCTTCACTTCCTTGATGTTCACCTGGACCCAGAAATCACCATCCTTGACGAGGGCGAAGACCGGTTTGCCGTCCTCGATGTGTTCGCCGGGCTGCAGGGAGACCCTGCTGAGGCGGCCGGCGGCGGGCGCGCGGATTTCGGTTCTGGCGAGGTCAAGCTCGGCCCTTTCGCGCTTGGCGAGGGCGGCCATGTAGAGCGGGTGCGCATCGACAGACGCTTCGGGATCTCCTCCCAGCTCCGCCAGCACCTTGTTGAGATTCTGGCGTTTGGAAGAGACTGACCGTTTCGCCATCTCCAACTCGTGCTCGGCCTTTTCGGATTTGGCCCGGGCGGCGAAACCGGTCGATTTCAGCGTACCCTGTCGTTTTACCTCCAGCTTCAGATAGCGCACGCGTTCATGGGCGCTTTCGATCTCGCTCTGAGCCGACTGGTAGCCGGCCCGCATGGAGGCGATCTTGTGAGTGACGGAGGCAAGTTCGGCTCTGGCCTCGGCAAGCGCGATCTCGAACGGTCTGCGGTCGAGCCGGAACAGTAAGTCGCCTTCGCGGACCTTGGCGTTCTCACGCACCAGCACTTCGGCAACCTGTCCCTCAACCTGCGGGCTGATCTGGATGATGTCCGCCTTCACGTAGGCATTCTCGCTCGTCACGTAGCGGCCGCCGGACGCATAGAACACACCGGCCGCCACTATGGCGGCAAGCGGAACCACGCCGAGCAGCACTCCGCGAAGGATCGATTTTCCTCTGGTTTTCATGAGCGAGTACTCTTTCGAAGGTCTCCGATACGTCGGATGTAACCTTCCCGTCAAAGCTGATCCTGTAAGCCGGGAAGGTCAAGACAATTCGTGACGGGTGATTAAGCTGAAGGCCGGTGCGAGTTTGAGATGAATTGTTCGGACTGGAATTGACACTCGGTTCCGTGTCAGAGTTTGGGCCAATGCCCCAATCTTCCGAATACTGTATTGAAATTAGCGATTTAGAGGCTGTGCCCGAACTGATCCTGTCTGCGCGGTTCGAAGCGGCAAGAGCCGGAGTGGTGGGTGCGAAAGGCTTCCAGTTTAGTATTTTTCATCGCTTCACCGGGATGAGCCATGAGTGAGGCTGCGGGGCAGGCTCGCGAATTGCCGACCGGGTTCAGGCGCTGGGCCATCGCGTTTTGCGGAACGGCAGGGACCTGGTCCTATTCCTTCACCTGGAATTCTGTCGGCGTGGCTCTGCCGGACATGAAGGGCACGTTCGCCGCGACCAACGATCAGATTGCCTGGGTGATGATCGCGTTTGTTGTCGGCGGCGCGGCGATGACGGCCTGCATTGGCTGGCTGGCAGCGCAGATCGGACGCAAGCAACTCTTCATCCTCGGGCTCGGCGGCTACACGCTGTCACTCGTTGGCTGCGGGGCGGCCCAGTCTCTGGAAGCGGAGGTGTTCTGGCGGTTCTTTCAAGGATTGTCCGGGGCTCCGCTGCTTTCTCTTGGCCAGTTGATCGTCGTCAATGCCTTCCCGCCGGACAGGTATACGCAAGCGACAGCATTCTGGGCGCTCGGCTTCGTCACAGGCAACGTCGTCGCACCGGCATTCGGCGGCTACCTGATCGAGCACTACGGTTGGGCCTGGATCTTTTTCGCTAATATTCCGCTGGGACTGGGCGTGCTCTATCTCGCCTGGTTTGTTGTTCCGGAGACACCGAAATCCCCGACGCGACTGGACTGGATCGGTTTCGTCTCCCTGATCGGCGGTGTCGCCGTTCTCCAGTACACCCTGGCGCGGGCGGAGCATCTGGACTGGTTTGCCTCGTGGGAAATCATCATCGGGACGTTCGTCGCCTGTCTGCTTCTCTACATATTCATCGCGCACACGTTCACGGCGATTAACACTTTCGTGGACCGGCGTCTGTTGTCGGATCGGAACTTCGTGCTTGGCATGGTGATGGTGTTCATCATGGGGGCGGTGATTTTCCTGCCTCTGCTTCTGCTGCCCCTGATGCTGCAGCAAATTGCGGGCTATCCGGCCATCGAGATTGGAAACCTGTTGTTTGTGCGGGGGTTCGGCTCGATCGCCGGACTGATCCTCATGACGCAGATCCGCGACAAGGTCGATCCGCGCCCGCTCATTCTTGCAGGCCTGTTCCTCACGCTTCTGCCGTCCTGGCGTATGGCCTATTGGACGGCGGATGTCCTGCCGTTCGAAGTCATGTGGACCAATGGGGCGCAAGGCCTGGGGACGAGCCTGCTCTGGGCGCCGCTGAACCGGCTGGTCCTCTCAAAGCTCAAGGGGCCGCTTCAGGACCAGGGATTTGCCCTGTTCTATCTGACCTACGACATTGGCAACGCCATCGGCACCGCCATGATCATCGGGCTCCACACCCGCCACAGCCAGACCAACCATGCGCTGTTGACGGAAAACGTGACAGTGTTCAACGAGCTCTGGCGCTACACCGCGCTCAGGGGCAACTGGTCGCTTGCAGATCTTGAAGGCCTGGTCGCCATCAATTCGGAGATTGCCCGCCAGGCAGCAATGATCGCATACAATAACAGCTTCCTGCTGATAGCGATCCTGACGGCGGCAAGCGCACCGCTGCTGTTCATGTTCCGCAGGGACAGCAGCGAGTAGTCAGTCAGGGCGGGCCAGCATCAGCGTGAGGACGGCGCCGATTACCGAAACCGCCAGCATCAGAGCGAACATTGCCCCGTAGTGTCCCTGTAGATCGAAGGCAACCGCACCCACAAACGCGCCAAGCCCGCCGCACATGTGATGAATCATGACGATCAGACCGGACAGGGCGCCAAGGTTCGAATTGCCGAAACTGTCGCGGACGAAAATGACAGTGAGCGGTGCCGTGATCCAGACGGTGCTTCCGAACAGCAGCGCGAAGGCAGCAATGGTAACGTGGCTCTGGTCCAACATGATCACGGCGAACAGGCCGAACCTCAAGGCAAAACAGAATAGGGTCGGCGCCTTCGGGCCGCCGGCATCGGACCAGGCGCCAGCCCCCAGAACACCAATGACGCCCGCAAGACCCATGAGGGCCAGCAGGTTGCCGGCAAACAGGCGCGACAGGCCTTCGTCCTCGGCGAATGCGGCGATATGAGTGGCGACGAAGAAGTCCTGAAACCCGCAGATCGCATAGACCACGATCAACAGCCAGAATTGCCGGGTGCGGGCCGCTTCACGCAGATTGAGCCCGGCTGCAGACGCCGTTGATCCTCCTGTCTTCTGGTCCGGGGCGGGCAGGGCGAACCAGACGACCGGAAGCAGGGCAATCGTTACGACGGCCAGGACCAGGAAACTGCTGCGCCAGCCGATATCGGCAAGGTAAGCAGCAAGACCGCCGATAATGAGCAGTTGGCCGATTCCGGTGCCGGACACCGTGACCGCATTGGCGAAACCCATGCGTCCGGGAAACTGGCGGCTGACCATGACGCCGACCGGTGCGATGGAGGCGATACCGTTCCCTATTGCGAAGATCACGCCGTAGAGCACCAGTGCCTGCCAGGGCGCGGTGACCCAGGCCATGGCGCCAATGCCAAGGCCTGCAACGATCAGCCCCGTGCCCAGAACGGCCGGCAGGCTGAACCTGTCCGCGAGCTTTCCGGATACGAACATGAACGCTGCGGACACGGCCAGAAACAAACCCGCCGCGCCACCCAGGACGCTGCGGTTCCAGTCCAGATCTGCAGCCATCGGCTTCAACACAAGGCCAATGGCAAAGCGGGATCCGCCGCCGACGAAGAGGACAAGGAAGCCGATGACAAGAATAAGAAGATGCGCGCAGGGCAGGGACATGGATAGAGATGAACCGGGCAGGATCAGAGGGTGATCCGTACCGTACGCAACGTCTCCTCCAATTCCCAGACCGCTGTGTTTCGACGCCAGCGGTCAGCCCCGAGGCCGCGGAGCCATGCGTTGCAGTGGGGGGTGCCATGCGCACGGGGAATGGCCAACCCCCATTTGTCCCCTTATAGTCTGAGGCTCCAGCCTTGAAAGTTCCCCATGAGCCAGTCTATCGCGCCGGTCGATGTCGGCAATCCGGTCCGCTTTTACGGTATCCTGATTGCCATAAGCACGATCGGCCCCCTGGCCATGAACATCTTCGTGCCCTCCATCCCGGGCCTGATGCACGAATTCAGCGTGTCGTCCGGGACGGTGCAACTGACCCTGACGATCTATCTTGCCGGACTTGCGGTCAGCCAGCTGTTCTACGGGCCATTGTCTGACAGGTTCGGGCGCCGTCCGGTTTTGCTCTGGGGACTGGCGCTCTATGTCGTCTCGAGCGGTATCTGCTCGCTGGCGACATCGATCGAGGCGCTCACGGTTGCGCGCTTCGTGCAGGCCATAGGCGGCGCCTCCGGCATGGTGCTGTCGCGGGCCATTGTGCGCGACCTGCACGGACGCGAAGCCGCGGCGAGCGTTCTTGGCTACATCACCATGGCCTGGGTGCTGGTGCCGATGTTTGCGCCGGCACTGGGCGGCCTTCTGGACGAGATCGACAGCTGGCGCACGTCGTTCTATGTGCTCAGCGGCTTCGGGACGTGCGTGCTCCTGCTGGTCGCCTGGGGCCTGCCGGAGACCAATCCGCGGGATGGGCGCGATCTGTCTGAAGCCAACCGGCTGCTCTCGGGAATGGCGGCCCTGATCAAGGAACCGGTCTTCATCGCCTATACGCTGACCCTTGGGTTCTGCAGCGCGATATTCTTCTCGTTCCTCGCCGGTGCGCCCTTCCTCATGGTCGAGGTGATGGGGTACTCGCCCCTGGATTACGGCCTCTGGTTCATGCTGATTTCGGTCGGCTACATGACCGGGAACTTCCTGTCGGGCCGCTATTCCCAGCGCATCGGCATCGACCGGATGATCACCATCGGCAATGGATTGGCCTTGGTGGGTGCAATTGCCATGCTGCTCGTGGGCACGCTCGGAACGCTTACACCACTCACTCTGTTCGGTTTCATGCTGTTCGTGACGCTGGGCAACGGACTGACCGTTCCGAACGGTATGGCAGCGGCAATCTCCGTCCTGCCGCGCACCGTTGGGGCCGCTGCCGGTCTGTCAGGCTTCAGCCAGATCGGCATAGGGGCGGCAGCTTCACAGCTCACCGGCACCCTGCAGGGCAGCTTCGCGATCACCACCTTGTGGGTCATGATCGCCGGCGCCATTCTGGCCGGCCTGGTGCATCATTTCATGCTACGCAGCGTGCGGGGCCGGCCGAGAGAGTTCTAGAGCCTGCTTTCTTGGGCATGCCCAGGAGGCGTCTCAGGCCTCCAGTATATCCATCGCGGCCCGGGTGCCGCCGGGCTCGTGGGGGACGCCTGCCTTGGCGAGGCCCATTTCTACCCCTGCGAGGGTTGCGACCAGCGTCAGATCATTGAAATCACCGAGATGGCCGATCCGGAAGACCTTGTCGGCAACCTTGGACAGGCCGTTGCCCAGAGACAAATCGTAGTGCTTCAGCGCGGTGGCCCGGAAGGCGTCGGCGCTGTGGCCGTCGGGCATCATGACCGCCGTCAGCACGCCGCTTTCATGGCCCTGCCGGTTGCACAGCACCTCCAGGCCCCATGCGCGGACCGCCGCCCGGGCCGCGGCGCCGTGGCGGGCATGGCGGGCGAACACGTTCTCAAGGCCCTCCTCATGCAGCATGGCGATGGCCTCGTTGAGGCCGTAGAGCATGTTCGTGGCGGGTGTGTACGGGAAATAGCCCGACGCGTTCGGACCCGCCATGGACTGCCACGACCAGTAGGAGTGGGGCAGAGCGGCCGATTTGCTCATCTCGAACGCCCGGTCGCTGGCGGCGTTGAAAGACAGGCCCGGCGGCAGCATGAGGCCCTTTTGCGAGCCGCTTACGGTGACATCCACACCCCATTCGTCGTGACGGTAGTCCAGCGAGGCCAGCCCCGAGATGGTGTCGACCATGAACAGCGCAGGATGGCCGGCCGCATCGATTGCGCGGCGGACATCTGCCACGGGACTCACCGAACCGGTGGATGTTTCATTGTGGACGATGCAGACGGCCTTTATTGCATGGTCCTTGTCTTCGCGCAGGCGTTGCTCGATCCGTTCGGGATCTGCTCCACCGCGCCAGTCGCTGTCCACGGTCTCCGCATCAAGTCCCAGGCGGCCCGCAAGCTCGCACCAGAGGCTCGCGAAGTGGCCGGTTTCGAACATCAGCACCTTGTCGCCGGGTGCCAGCGTGTTGACCAGTGCGGCTTCCCAGGCCCCGGTACCGGAGGAGGGATAGATGAACACGTGGGCATCCGTTCTGAAGATCGACTTCATGCCCTCGAGTGCGCGCCGTCCCACTTCGGCAAATCCCGGGCCGCGGTGATCCATCACGGGCATGTCTATGGCGCGCATGATCCGGTCCGGAACAGGGCTTGGACCTGGAATCTGAAGGAAGTGTCGACCGGCGGTTCTCATTGACTGGCTCATTGTTTCGCGAAAGCTGAAGGGTGATAGCCCGCCGCGCGACGCTCAGCAAACCGGCATGTGAAATCGCGAGCTGTCGCCGGGATGACACAATTCGGTGTCACTGATCAGCGCAGGGTACGTTGCTTGTCAATGAATGAGGTTTGGCAGGCGGCGTGCCTGTTGGTTTTTTCGGCCGGGAGTTTCCAGCGCTATTTCGATTTTCTCAGCGAAACCGAAAGTCTGCCCTTGGTGCCCCGGATGCTGAAGGACATGCGGTTGCCGCGCGGTGCGAGAGAGATCCGGCCATTGCCGAACTGCGCTGCCCCGTCGGCATTGCCGAAATAGCGGCTGCCTTTCTTGACGACCGTTGCAGAGCCGGCCGCTGTACCTTTTTGGCTGGAGCACTTGCCGCTGACATAGAGCTTCCTGGCGCCGTGCTCCCGAACCCTGATCTTGCAGCGTACCCTGTAGGTTTTCCCGTCCGAGCCGGTGGCGCGGCCGCCGCCTTTCCAGCTGCCCACGACGGAATTCTTGGCCGCCGCAATGGGGATCGGGTCGAACAGGAGTGCCGTTGCCAAGACGGCGGCTGCAGCGGCCATCACAATCTTCATCGTCATCCTCGTGTGTTCTGCTCAGGGCTGTCTGCCGCTGGTGTTCCACCGAACCTGGCGGGCAGCAGCCGCTGATATGTCAAAATTGCGCCTGGCAGGACGATCACGTCTCCTATCAGGGCGAAAACCAGAGTCGCCATGGCGATCGCACCGAATGTCCGGGTCGGCGGCACATCGCTGGTCAGCGTCGCCGCAAGACCGGCCACGATGACGACCGTCGTCAGAACCAGGACCGGCCCGACCCGCTCAACCGCGGAGCGCACCGCTTTCACCGGCGATGCGCCTTCGTTCCGTTCCATCCAGTACCTGTTCAGAAAATGAACCGTATCGTCAACAGCCAGCCCGAATGCCACGGTCAGAGCGACCACGCTGACGTATTGCAACCCAATGTCGAACAAAAAAAGGCAGAAGCCTGTCGCAACCACGGCAAAGAGGTTGGCGCAGAAACTGAGGATAGCGACCTGCAGCGATCGGAACAATACGCCCATCAGCACCAGAACGATGATGACGGCAGACAGCAGAGCCTGATTGAGAGCGTTGATCGTGTTGATGGCCCGCTTGGCCGAGAGCGGGGCGAGGCCGGTGATCTGGATGTCGTAGTCGGCATACTGGCGGCGCAGGATCCGGAAGCGCTTCTTCAGATACTTGCGCAGGCGGTTCATGTGGTAGGCCTCGAGATCCCGCGCGTTTGCCGAGATCACAGTGGCAGTGCGGTCCGCGCTCACGTAACGGTTGGCCAGGTTGGGCGGAAGCTCGTCCAGCAGTTGGGCAAGGGACCTGGTTTCGTCCTTGGTCCGCAGGTTGTCGACGATTTCGGTGTATGAGCGCACATTGGCGAGCCGCGGGTCGCTGCGCAGCACAGTCTCGACCGCGTGCATGATCGATTCGACCTCGTCCGGCCTGTCCGTGATCTTGTGCTTTGCCCTGATCATCACGTGGAGGACGTTGAGACCGCCGAAGTTTTGATCAAGGATCGGCGAGAACTCGCTCGCAAGGCCCCGCACAGGAGTGATGTCGCTGATCCGGTAGCGCGGCTGAAGCTGCACATAGGCAGTGGTCCAGATGATCACGAAGGCCAGGGCTGTCGCAGAAACGACCCGGTAGTTCTGAGCAAGGGCTGCCGAGAGGTTGGAGCAGAACACATCCAGCCGGTCGGCGACCTGGGGCAGCTTGATGCGCGCCTTAACCTTGGACGGCTTGGTCAGGATGATCGCGCACAGGGCCGGGACGCAGGTCGTCACCAGCACAAGGCTGATGGAGGTCGCCGCGGCCGCCACCAGACCGAAGACCTTTATCAGGTGGGAATCGGTCAGGGCGAGCGAGGCGAACGCGATTGCCGTTGTCAGGGCGGAGAGGATACACGCGGGGCCAACCCGGATAACCGCGTATTCGATCGCCTCATGCACCGTGTCCTTGCGCTTGATCTGCCGGCGGATGGCAAAGACCAGGTGCAGCGCATTGGCGAAGCTGATGACCATGACCAGCGGGATGATGGTGTTCATCAGCGGGTTCAGCGGAATTCCCAGCCATCCAATGAGCCCAAGCGCGCAGGCGACCGACAGCAGTGTCGGGATTTGCAGGATCACCACGTACTGCCAGCGCTGGAAGAAGAGAAAGCAGAGGAAGACCCCGAGCGCGAAGCCGACAATGTTGAAGATCTTGCTGTCGCGCTTCGCCGCGCCCAGGATCTCCGCCTTCATGACGGGAGATCCCGTCATGCCGATCTTTAAACCAAGGCGCTCTGCGATGCCGCTCGCTTCGGTATGGAGCGCGGCGATGAGTGCTTCTTCGCCCTGGGAACTTGCGGCCTGCTGATCGAGTGCAGTGATGTAGACCGCAAGGCCTTGTCCGTCGGAGGGCTCGGCGTAGAAGCGCCCGGAAAACCGCGTATCGGTTTTCAGGATCTTGAGAAGATCCTGAAAGGCAGCGCCTTCGGGAAGCTCCTCGTCGATGACGGGCGTCAGATCTTCACCGCCGGATGGCCTGCCGTGAACGGAAAACATGGAGAGGACATCCGAGACGCCGTCCGCAAGTCCGATATCGAAATGAAACTCGCGCAGGGCTTCAAGGCGCTCCGGTGTCAGCGGCGTGGGGAACTCCACAACCACATAGGTATCGAGTTCCTCGGTCGGGAACAGTTTGCGATAGAGCTCGTATGCCCGGTATTCGCGGGTATCTGAGCGCAACAGATCGGTGAGGGCATCGTCGGTATTGATCTGCACTGCCCCGGCAACGGCGATCGCGAGCAGGATGGCGACACCGGCGAGGAAGGCGCGCGGCCCCTTGAGAACGAGCAGTCCTACCCGTTCGGCCCCCAAAGCCAGCGATGAAGTGGATTTCACGCCAGTTGCCCTTGTATCGCGCAAGCTGGTCTGACCAGCAGCGCCCGAGTACCCTGGACGACTGGTGTGCCGTACTTGCCTTTACCGGATATCACTAGAACCGGCGCTGAGTCGCACCAAGAAAGGCATACCTATAGCAGGTCAATCTCTGCACAGAAACTGCGGCGAGATTTCACAGATGCCTTATCGTCTTTGCAAGAACCTTCCGCACTGTCGTTGGCCAGGATCATCAACAGCCAGGAACGGTCTAAATGAAATGCAAAAGCGGTACTGGAGACCGTGCCGGCCTCCACGTCGGAATCATCATGGACGGCAACGGACGCTGGGCCATGGCGCGGGGGCTGCCCCGGGCCATTGGACACCGGGCGGGTGTGGAAGCGCTCCGGCGAGCCTGCGAAACCGCTCCGGAACTTGGTGTGGAAACGCTCACCGTCTACGCGTTTTCGGCTGACAACTGGAGCCGGCCTCAAGATGAGGTTTCCGCACTGATGGGCCTGCTGCGCCGCTATCTCGAAGGAGAAACGGCAAGACTGATCCGCGATGGCATTCGGCTGAGCGCAATCGGGCGCCGGGACCGGTTGCCCGGTGGCCTCCCGGACATTCTCCGCCGGGCCGAAGCTGCAACGGCTGCGGGTGATCGACTGCACCTGCGCATCGCACTGGACTATTCAGGCCGCGAGGCGATCCTGCAGGCGGTCTCGTCACTTGATCATCACGAGCGTCCGGACCAGGAGGCGTTCGGGGCGCTCGTCACCGGCTGCGATGATGTCCGGGATGTGGACCTTGTCATAAGGACAAGCGGCGAACAGCGGCTCTCGGACTTCCTGATCTGGGAGTGCGCCTATGCCGAGCTGTACTTCACCGATACGCTCTGGCCGGACTTTTCCGGCAGGGATCTTGAGCACGCGATCTCGAACTTCAGCGCGCGGGAGCGACGCTTCGGCGGCAGGCCGGGGGAGACGCCAAAGCACGCCAAGCAGACGCTACTGCCGTCCGGTCCCGGCCCGGGGTAGGCGCAGGACCACGAGCAATCCGATCGCCGCCAGTGCCGCCAGGCTGACAAATGCCGGCGTGTAGCTCTGGGTGGTGTCGAAGAAGCGGCCGGCTACAATCGGTCCGGTGGCCCCGCCTATGGTGCCGAAAAACAGGACGAGGCCGAATATGGTGCCATGCGCCTTCAGTCCGAAGTATTCTGCAATAGTCGGGGCAACCACGGTGAAGAAGCCGCCATGCCCAAAGCCGTAGATGATGACGGCAGGGAACAGCAGCCAGGGCGCCGTGATCAGCGGGAACAGGCTGAGGCTGATAATCAGCGGTACGAAACACAGGACGAATGCGCGCTTGCCGCCCAGGCGGTCCGCGCAGGCGCCAACCAGCAGTCGGCCCGCCACGCTGGTTGCACCGATGACCGATAGCAGGGTTGCCGCCATCCCCTGCGACATCCCCAGATCCATTCCGTGCACGGGCAGGTGCAGCGGAATGGTCATCAACGCCGGGAAGAACGAGAATTGGATGAAGCAGAGCATCCACAGCCTTGGCGTGCGCCGCGCCTCGGCGAATGTCAGCCCGCCGGCCGCATCGTTCTGGCTCTGAAGTGTTGCCTTTGGCGGCGCACGCAGCAGGAAGGCGGCGAGCAGCAGAAGCGCAATGGCCGCAGCGCCGACAATCACCAGCACCAGGCGCCAGTCGGTGAGGGTGAGCAGCAGTGCCACCAGCGGCGGGACCGTCACCTGGCCCACCGCCGTGCCCACCTTGACGACGCCTGTCATGATGCCGCGGCGCTTTTCAAACCATTTTGCGATGGTCGGCAGGGTGACGACGTCGTGGGTGCCCATGCCCGCCCCGAGCAGCAGCCCGAAAAACACGAAGAGCTGCCAGGGTTCGGTGACGCGAGACAGCAGCATCCAGCCAATGCCGAGAAGCGTGCCGGCAATCGCCAGCACGATGCGCGGGCCGAATCGGTCAGACAGCTGGCCGCCGAAAAACGCCAGGACCCCCATAGTGAAGAAGGCGAATGACAGGCATGCGGAAAGCAGGGTGCGCGACCAGCCGAACTCGGTCTCGAAGTACTTGAAGAACAGCGCATAGGAGAACATGAGCCCAATGACGGTGAACTGTGTCAGGCAGGCTCCGAATACGATGAGATAGCGCTGGTCGAAACGAAAGTGTGCGGTGTTCGGCACGGCGGGAGTGGTTCCGATGTTGAAACCATCCCATCGGGCACCGTGGCGAAAAGGTCAAGCTGCTTGCCATTGCCCGGGACGCTCCGCACGGCTATATCGCGGCTCATGCCGATGGTTTTCTGGGTTGCTCTTGGCGGCGCGCTCGGCGCGTCAGGCCGTTATCTGACCGGCGTGTGGGCTGCGCGCCTGCTCGGTCACGGCTTTCCCTATGGCACGCTTATCGTCAATGTGGTGGGCTGCTTTCTGATGGGTGCCATCGTGGAAGCCGCGGCGCTGAAATGGTCGCTGTCCCAGGAGATGCGGGCGTTCCTGACCACCGGGGTTCTTGGTGGCTTTACCACGTTCTCCGCCTTCGCGCTCGATCTGGCGGTGCTCTACGAACGCAAGGCAACAGGGCTAGCCACGCTCTATCTCGGAGCTTCGGTTTTCCTGTCGATCGCAGCCCTTCTTGCCGGTTTATGGCTGGTACGGGCGGTCCTGCAATGAGTGGCGTATCGCTCCAAACCGTAGACGGTGACGAAGAGGGCATGCGCCTCGACCGCTGGTTCAGGGCGCGTTACCCAAGCTTAGGCTTCGGCCGTCTGCAGAAGCTGCTGCGGTCCGGCCAGGTCCGTGTGGACGGCAGGCGGGCAAAGACCTCCCAGCGGCTGGAGGAGGGGCAGACTGTCCGGGTGCCCCCGATCAGCGATCAGCCTCCGGCTGCCCCGGCGGCGAATAACCGGGACGCCGATGCCCTGCGCGCAATGATCGTGCATCAGGATGATGCCCTGTTCGTGCTGAACAAACCCGCCGGCCTTGCCGTCCAGGGCGGGCCAGGGCTGACCCGGCACGTGGACGGCATGCTACCTGCGCTCACTGGCGCGGACGGGCAGAAGCCGCGGCTGGTGCACCGCCTCGATCGCGATACATCGGGCATTTTACTGATCGCCAGAACGCGCAGCGCCGCACAGAAACTGGCGGAAAGCTTTAAGGCGAGGGAGACCCGGAAGCTCTACTGGGCGCTTGTTGCCGGTGTTCCCAAGCCCAGGGACGGCCGCATCTCGACATGGCTCAGGAAGCAGGAAGGTGAAGGCGGCGAATTCATGCGGTCCTTCCGCCAGCGCCAGGGCGGCGCAGTACACGCTGTGAGCCAGTATGCCGTGGTCGAACAGGCCGCCCACAAGCTTTCCTGGCTGCTCATGCAGCCCGTTACCGGCCGCACCCACCAGCTGCGGGTGCACGCCATGGAGATCGGGCATCCGATTGTCGGTGATGCCAGGTATTTCAACATCGAGAACTGGCAGCTGCCCGGCGGCATCCAGAACCGTCTGCATCTGCATGCCCGTTCGATTGTGATCCCGCATCCGGATGGCGGCGTTCTCGATATCTCCGCGCCGCTACCCGATCACATGCGGCAGAGCTGGTCGCTGCTGGGACTTGACGAGCGGTCGGGTGACGAACTGGCCGAGGAGCTGCCCTGACCCATGAGCGGTTCCCCGCACACCCTCATAGTCTTTGACTGCGACGGCACCTTGCTGGACAGCCAGGACCTCATCGTGCTGGCGATGAACGAGGCGTTCGACAGGGAGGGCCGGCCGGCGCCGCAGCGCGAGACCACGCTATCGATCGTGGGGCTCTCCCTGATCGAAGCCATGCAGGTCATTGTGCCCGACGCCGAGCCTGCAGAGCATGTCCGTCTGGCTACGGCGTACAAGACCGCGTTCGGCGATATCATCAGCGACACGTCGCGTAAGGAACCACTGTACGAAGGCGCCGAGGACACGGTCCGCCGATTGTCTGCCCGCGACGACGTGGTGCTTGGCATTGCGACCGGCAAATCGCAGCGCGGTGTGCGCCGCGTGCTGAGCCAACACGATCTCGCGGACTGCTTCGTAACGATCCAGACCGCCGACGATGCACCGTCGAAACCGCATCCTGCCATGCTCCACCAGGCTATGGCGGAAGCCGGTGCAGCACCGGCACACAGCATCATGATCGGGGACACGACCTACGATCTGGAGATGGCCAACGCGGCACGGGTCCACGGGATCGGCGTGTCGTGGGGATACCACCCCCATGACCACCTGGCGCCGTTGTCTGGTAGTAAAATAGCGAATGATTTTGATGACTTGGACGCGATTATTGATAATGTGATTACGGGAAGGTGATCCGGTGAACGACAAGCTTGAGCGGACCATGCCGGGCGATGCGGACTTTGCCCGCAAGATCAGGGCGCAAGCGGTGATGGAGAAGCCGCTGACGCGGCGATTCTACAAGTCCGTCGAGATCGCAGCGGTGGATGGCAACTGGCATCTGACCCTGGATGGCGGGGTCGTGAAGGCGCCATCGAAAAACACTCTCGAGCTGCCTAGCGAGGCTCTGGCTGAAGCAGTTGCCGCGGAGTGGAAAGCGCAGGAGGAGCATATCAATCCGGCCTCAATGCCTTTCACCAAGCTGGCCAACACGGCACTGGACAGGGTCGCTCCGGACCGCGTGAGGATAACCGATGAGATCGTCTCCTACGCCAATAGCGATCTCTTGTGTTATCGAGCCGAGCAGCCGGTTGAACTCGTGCTGCGGCAAACGAAGATGTGGGATCCGCTGCTTGAAGAGTTCAGATCCAAGCATGGTGCCGGGTTCACCTGCCTTGCCGGCGTGATGCATGCAGACCAGCCGCAGGAGACACTCGATGCGATGAGACGTGCTGTGGAACAGCTGAATCCTTATCAGATCACCGGACTGCATAACGCCATGACGCTCACCGGATCTGCCATCATGGCACTGGCCCTGACCAACTCGCCTTCGCGCGCAGAAGAGCTCTGGGCCGCCGCCCATGTTGATGAGGACTGGCAGATCGAGCAATGGGGTGAGGATGAAGAAGCAGTGGCGCACAGGGCGCTGCGCGAAGCAGAATTCGGTTCAACCGCGAAGTTTATCTCCTTTCTTGGGTGAGCGTGCGGATTACAGCCACCGGTGGCGGTCCGTTGCTGAATCTGCTTAAGTGAGAATGGTTTCGAATGGGACGATCCCGTTAAACAATGGGCCGGGGCTGATGATCAGGGGATATCTTCTTGCGCTATCTGCGCTGATGCTGCTGCAGGCCTGCGCCACCAAGGGGCTGCTTGAGGACGCCGATCCGTTCTCCATCGTTCAGGTCACGGTGACGCGGGCCGGTGAAAAAGTCGGCACCGTCAATCTGCCGGAAGACGTTCGCTACAAGACGGAACGTGAAGCATCCCGCTACGGGCGCGGCGGACGTCAAATGCGCCTTGAGATCACGCTCACGGATTTCCGGGTCAAAAATCCGGTGCTCACCTGGGCCATCGGAGATCAGAACCGGCTGAATGCCTCCAGCCGCCTGGTTGATCTTTCCTCGGGCGCGACTGAACAGGAATTCAATTCGGTTGTCGTCGATACGTCGACAGCTGCGGTCAGCGGCATCATCGGATCTATCGCCGCGGCGGTGGATGACCCGATTGAAATCGAGCAGCGTCTTGCGACCCAGTTTGCCGAACGGATCATGATCCAGATCTATGGCAGCCAGGCAGCCAAGGGAGCCGCGACCGAACCAGCCCCGCCGCGCTATCCGCGCTCCTATGAAGAGCTGAAGCGCGAGGTGGAATGCCGGGTGAAACGCGAACGCGCCCAAATTGATCAGCGTGATGGGGACCGGGGCCCGACACGGAGAGTCAAGATCCCGGACTACTGCCGCTGACGCCCAGGAGCCCCATCTGATCCCGCGTCTTTGACCAATTGGGCATTCGCCCCTCGCATATTGCAGTGCTATAGCTCGCAAAACGACACGCCGAGACGGTTGGGACCATCATCATGCAGGATATTATCGAGCAGCTGGAACAGCGCCGGGCCGAAGCGCGGCTTGGCGGCGGCCAGAAACGGATCGACGCCCAGCACGGCCGCGGCAAGCTGACGGCGCGTGAGCGTATCGATCTTCTCCTGGACGATGGATCGTTCGAAGAGTTCGACATGTTCGTCGATCACCGCTGCACCGATTTCGGCATGGAAAACCAAAAGGTGCCGGGCGACGGCGTGGTCACCGGGTGGGGCACCGTCAACGGCCGGACCGTCTACGTCTTCGCCAAGGATTTCACGGTGTTCGGCGGCTCGTTGTCGGAGACCCACGCCCAGAAGATCATGAAGATTCAGGACATGGCGTTGCGCAACCGGGCGCCGATCCTCGGTCTGTTCGATGCCGGCGGCGCGCGCATCCAGGAGGGTGTCGCGGCGCTCGGCGGCTATGGTGAGGTGTTCTACCGGAACGTCATGGCGTCAGGCGTCATCCCGCAAATCTCCGTCATCATGGGGCCTTGCGCCGGCGGCGACGTCTACTCGCCGGCCATGACGGACTTCATCTTCATGGTGAAGGACACCAGCTACATGTTTGTGACCGGACCTGACGTGGTCAAGACCGTAACAAACGAGACGGTGACGGCGGAGGAATTGGGCGGCGCATCGGTCCATGCCACCAGGTCCTCCATTGCCGACAAGGCCTATGAAAACGATGTCGAGGCACTGCTGCAGATGCGGCGGCTGGTGGATTTCCTGCCGTCGTCCAACGTGGCGCCGGTGCCGGTGCTCCCGAGCTTTGACGATCCGAACCGGGTGGAGGACAGCCTCGACACCCTGGTGCCGGACAATCCGAACCAGCCCTATGACATGAAGGAGCTGATCACCAAGGTGCTCGACGAAGGCGATTTCTTCGAGATCCAGGAAGCCCATGCCAAGAACATCATCACCGGGTTCGGGCGCATGGAAGGGCGCACGGTGGGGGTGATCGCCAATCAGCCGATGGTGCTGGCGGGCGTGCTCGATTCCGACGCCAGCCGGAAGGCCGGCCGCTTCGTGCGCTTCTGCGACTGTTTCGAGATTCCGCTGGTGACTTTCGTCGATGTACCGGGGTTCCTGCCGGGAACGGCCCAGGAATATGGCGGGCTGATCAAGCACGGCGCCAAGCTCCTGTTCGCCTATTCGGAAGCGACCGTGCCCAAGGTCACCGTGATCACGCGCAAGGCCTATGGCGGCGCCTATGACGTGATGTCGTCAAAGCATATCCGCGGCGATGTGAACTATGCCTGGCCGTCGGCCGAGATCGCCGTGATGGGGGCGAAAGGCGCCGTGGAGATCATCTTCCGCAAGGACATCGGTGACGAAGAGAAGATCGCGGCCCAGACCAAGAACTACGAGGACCGCTTCTGCTCCCCGTTCGTTGCGGCCGAGCGCGGTTATATCGACGAGGTCATCCTGCCGCGCAACACCCGCTGGCGCATCGCCCGCGCCCTCAATATGCTGGCCAACAAGACCATGGAAAACCCCTGGAAGAAGCACGACAACATTCCGTTGTGAGGAGCTTGTCGGCGCAGTTCAGGACCTCGGTCACGGTCTGTCTCGACGGGCGAATTGGAACGCGGCGCCCGAGCTGCTCATGCTCTTCGGCATTGCCGCACACGGGTCGTCATGCCCGCGAAGGCGAGCATCCAGGGGCAAGCGCTCACATCTCAGCAATCAGCTCTGGACACCGCCTTCGCGGGTGTGACAGGATTAGGGGCTCTCGGAACCGGCATTGAGCCCGCGCTCCATCAGCGCTCAGGCTTCAGCCGCAGGGGCAGGGCACTCTCGAAATCCAGCATGTCCGCACACCGTTCGTCATGCCCGCCTTCGCGCACTGGTGTCCGGGATTTTGGGGGTGAGTCATTGTGCACGGCAGACTTTTCCTGGTGTTCAGGCCAGAAGTCAGGTGTCCAAACTTGATTTTCCGGAGGTCTGCCGTGCCGTTT
>JBCCEL010000028.1:0-29908 GCA_039030315.1 Pseudomonadota bacterium | reverse complement strand
TGGTAGTTATCGTGCTTGCCGGGGGAATCGGCGGCTGGGCGGCCCTGGCGTCGATATCGGGCGCTGTTGTGGCCACTGCGCAAGTTGTGGTCGAATCCAACACCAAGAAAGTTCAGCACCTTGAAGGCGGGATCGTATCGGAAATCATGGTCCGCAACGGCGACCGCGTCGAGGCCGGCGACATAATCCTGAAACTCGACGACACAGAAACCAGGGCCAACCTCGGAATCATCAACGCCCAGCTCTATGAACTCGCCGCCCGGCTTGCGCGCCTGGAGGCCGAGCGTGACCAGGCTGACGGACTGGTGTTTGCCGAGTTCCTGGTCGCCTCCAGAGATGATCCGGCTGTTGCCCGGGTCATGAGCGGCCAGGAAAAACTCTTTGTCTCAAGACGCAAGGCACTGGTCTCCAAGAAGGACCAGCTGAACCAGCGGGTCGATCAGCTGCAGGAGGAAATCCGCGGACTGGAGGCGCAGCGGATCTCGAAGGAAGAACAAGCCCGGCTCATCAAGCTTGAACTTGCCGACCTCAACAAGCTTCTTGAGAAGAAGCTGGTCCCTGTGTCCCGCGTATTGTCGCTGGAACGGGAGGCAGCAAGGCTTGAAGGCGAGCGCGGGCAGCTTATCGCCCAGGCGGCCCGGACCAGGGGCCGGATCGGCGAGACGAAACTTGCGATCCTGCAGGTGGAGCAGGACGAACGCACCCAGGTCCTTACCGAATTGCGGGAGGTACAGGCCAGGGTCTCCGAGTTGCAGGAACGGCGTCTTGCGGCAGTCTCCAGGCTGAAGCGGATCGATGTGACCGCTCCGCGCGAAGGCTATGTGCACGATCTCCAGGTTCACACGGTGGGCGGCGTCATCTCCGCCGGTCAACCGATCATGATGATTGTACCGGAAAAGGATTCGCTCCTCGTCCGCGCCCGGGTCAACCCCGAGGATATCGACGACGTCAAGATCGGGCAGAAAACCGTGGTCCGCTTCCCGGCGTTCAACGCCCGGATCACTCCTGAACTGAATGCAATCGTGGATGGCGTCTCGGCAGACCTCACCAGCGAAAACCCTCAGGAGCCGCCCTACTACGCTGTCCGCGTGCGGCTCAGCGAGGAAGAACTGGCCAAACTGGGCGATCAGCAGCTGAAACCGGGCATGCCGGCCGAGGCCTATATCCAGACCAGCGCCCGCACCGTTCTGAGCTACCTGCTGAGGCCGCTGACCGACCAGATCATGCGCACGTTCAGAGAAAGCTAGGCGGCATTGCCAGCGAAGGAATGGGCCATCCGGCGGCGGGCGGCCATGCGCAGCCAGTTGCTGAAGAAGCCCGCGGCCGCATCATCCCAGGTGGACCTGGGCAGCGCTCTTGGATCGTCAAACGGAAAGTAGTTTCTGGGCAAGGGCGCATCTGCACATCTCGCCATGTCCCGCTGGTACTCCACAGCCAGGGTGCCGGGATCATATTCGAGATGGTTGAACATGTAAGCAGCGCCGTTTCTCTGGTCCGCCACCAGACACAAACCGGCTTCAGCGCTGCCGGCGGCAACTTCAAGCCCGGGGACACTCATGAGGTCGGACCACCGGACTTCCGTGTGGCGCGAAACCGGACAGTCGAACTGCGAACTCAATCCATCCATGTAAGGCAGCGCAAAGCTGAAGACCTGCTGCGGAAACACACCAAAGGCCTTGGCCGGGAGTAGTCTCTTCGGGACACCGTAATAATGGTTGAGCGCAGCCTGGGCGGCCCAGCAGACATAGAGCTGCTCAAGTCCGAACCTCCTGGCGTCGTTGAAGACTCCGCAGAGCTCCTCCCAGTAGCTCACCTTCGAGAAAGGTAAGTGCTCGATCGGCGCTCCGGTGACGATCACCCCATCGGCGTCTGCGGGGTCAACCTCCTCCCAGGTCCTGTAGAACCGCTCCACGTGGTATCGAGATGCGGTCTTGCAGGTGTGGCTTGCCGGTTTCACCAGCACCAGTTCCACCGGGAAGCCGGTTCCGGCCAACTTTCGTGCAAACTGGGTTTCAGTCGCGATCTTATCCGGCATTAGGTTGAGCAGCAGGATCCTGAGACGCCGCGGCTCGGCGGTTGCGGCCGGCACAATCTGGCAGACCTCACTTGCTTCGGAGCGAAGCTGCGTGGCCGCCGGCAAGCCTTCTGGAAGATATATGGCCATGGGAGTGTCGGGTCTGCAGATTGGTGAGGAATCAGCGTTTGCCGCGGAGAGGAGCCTCCCCGCGGAACCGCGTTTCCGGTCAGGCAGCATTCCTGACCGGCGTCACTGCTGCGGTCAGGGCCTGGTCGAGGTCGGCGATGATGTCGTCGATATGCTCGATTCCGACGGAAAGCCGGACATAGCCAGGTGTGACGCCGGCGGCGAGCTGCTCTTCGGGCTTCAGCTGCTGATGGGTAGAGGTCGCGGGATGGATCGCCAGCGTGCGCACATCTCCGATATTGGCCACGTGGTAGATCATCTGCAGGGCATCGATAAAGCGCATGCCCGCGTCCTGTCCGCCCTTGATTTCGAATCCGGCCAGACCACCGAACCCGCCGGTCATGTGCCGATCGGCGCGAGCCCTGGTGACCCCGCTCGTGTGAGCCGGATGGATCACGGCGTCGATGGCCGGGTGAGACGCCAGGAACTCGGCAACCATCTCAGTGTTGCGGCTGTGCTCGCGCATGCGCAGGGGCAGGGTTTCGAGGCCCTGGATGAACTGAAACGCATTGAACGGGCTCATCGCGTTTCCAAGATCCCGCAACAGGGTGCAGCGGGCTTTCATGACGAACGCGATGGGACCCATGGGCTTGACCGCTTCGGTCCAGACCGCACCATGGTAGCTCGGATCCGGCTGTGTAAGGGACGGAAACCTGTCAGCATGAGCTTCCCAGTCGAAGTTTCCGCCTTCGATGATCATGCCGCCAACAGAGGTGCCGTGACCGCCAATGTACTTGGTGGTGGAGTAGACAACGATCGCTGCGCCGTGATCAAACGGCCGGCAGATAACCGGAGCAGCGGTGTTGTCCATGATCAGCGGCACGCCAAGCTCGCGGCCGACCTGGGAAACCTCGGTAATCGGGAACACGTGAAGCTTCGGATTGGGCAGGGTTTCTGCATAGTAGGCTCGGGTCCGTTCGTCTGTCGCGGCCCGGAAGTTCTCCGGGTCGGACGGATCAACGAACCTCACCTCGATGCCCATGGTCGACAGGGTGTTGGCGAAGAGGTTCCAGGTCCCGCCATAGATGTCCGTGGAGCTGACAATATTGTCTCCTGCGCCGGCAATGTTCTGGATCGACATGGCCGTGGCCGACTGGCCCGAGCTCACCGCCAGGGCAGCCGCGCCCCCCTCCATGGCCGCCATGCGCTGTTCCAGCACGTCGCAGGTCGGGTTCATGACACGGGTGTAGATATTGCCCAGTTCTTCCAGCGCAAACAGCTTGCAGGCATGGGAGGTATCGTCGAACTGGTAGGACGTGGTCTGATAGATCGGCACCGCCACGGCGTTGGTGGTCGGATCGCTGCGGAAGGCCGCATGAAGTGCGACAGTTTCGGGATTGGTGAAGGTCATGATCAGGTCTTTCAGGGCGGGATGGTTGGTGGGTTTGATCAGGCCGCCAGTTTGAACGCACGAGGTGCGACAACCGGGCGGAGAACTTTTTGAGACCGCAGATCCGCCATCTTCAGATGGCCGGAGATCAGCGGATCGACGATGTGGGGATCGCTCAGCGGCAACATGTGACCGGCATCGGGGATCATGTGGAGCCGGGTATCCGGGATCGTTTCGGCCAGCATCTCGACCACGCGCTGGGCCAACGGAACCGACTGCATTCCCATCAGCGCCATCACCGGGCAGGCAATCCGGCCGGCCTCTTCCAGGGCCCAGGTCTCATTGAACCCGGCTGCGAAGTTGTTGATCACCTGGCCGATCTGGCTGCGCAGCATGGTCCGGACGCGGGGGCTGGTTCTGGCCCAGGCGCCATCGCCGTTCCAGAAGTCGATAAACTGCGCCATGCCCTCCTCGTCAGCGCCACAGGCCGCCGCTGCCGCAACGCTACCGGCCATGGCCACTATCGTATCATGCAGCCGGCGGTCCGCATCGCTATCCGCATCGCGCAGGAGATGGAAAACTGCCGGCTCGATAAGCGTCAGGCTCTTGGTCCACTCCGGCAGGGCCATGGCCAGCTTCAGCGCAACCGCACCGCCCCAGGAATGGCCAACCAGATGGACCGGCTCATTGCAGGATTTGATAATGTTGGCGATCAGGCGAGCTTCATTCTCCACGTTTGCCGGGCCCTGGCCGGGCCAGGCACAGGTTTTGCCGTAACCCGGCAGATCCGGCATGATGAGCCGGTGCACGCCGTGGAGGTGGTCCGCCAGATTATTCCACTGCGCGCCGGTGGAGGCCGAGCTGTGCAGCGCGATGACGGGCGTACCCTCACCGCGTTCGGAGTAGTGCAGCCGGGTGTTGGAAAACTCGAGTACAGCCATTGTTCTTTTTCCGTCTACATGTGCGCCGGGTACTCCCGCGCGCCTGTTCAATTTGCTGGAAAGACACCTAAAGCTCTGCTGTTTCAGCCGAATGTCCGGATCACGGGCATGGTGTTTCATTTGTTTCAGGGCGTTTGGTGCGGGAGCCCAAAACGCGAGAAGCCCGGAGCGATGCTCCGGGCTTCAGGGTGTCTGGAAAGGGGAAGCGGAGTTAGCCACGTGTGCCGTTCGCTCCTCCGCCATTGCCGCCGTTGCCGCCGTTACCACCGTTGCCGCCGCCATTGCCGCCGGCGCCCGCGTTTCCGCCATCGGCCGCACCGTCAATCCGGCTATCGTAAGTGAACAACGGATTGTAGTTCGGATCGGCATTGAAGTTCTGGTTCACGGCGCGCTCGGCCTGTCCGGTCTGGGTGACGCTGTAGCCGTAGCCCTTGCTGGTGAGCGTGCCGGACTTGATCCGGGCCAGGCCTCCCGACAGGTAGGCGGCGGAGCTTGCGGTGGCCACAGTCTGTGTGGTGATGACGCCGCTGATGAATGCGGCTGCGAATATCATGGTCTTGTTCATTGGTCTGTTCCCTCTAGGGCTGGAGCGTTTTGCTCTTGCTGTGTTTGCGAGGCGTCACGCCCCGATCTGATGAGAGGGAATGTACGGACAGGCCGTTTCAGTCGGTTGTCCGGATCACAGGTATCGTGTTTCGTTTGTATCGCACGCTGAGAAAAAGCTCCCCTTGCTGAATCTCCCGCATTTCCAGGCCGTTAAGCATGGCAAGCGGCTGGACACGCATTGAAACAATTGAAACATTCAAGCCGGATTCTGAAAACGGACTGAAACACACAAGACCTAAAATCGGTCTTGGAGAGTCAGTTTCGCTAGTTTTTTGTTCATATTTCCAAAGACTTAGCGAAACTGTTACGTACCGGGCGACGCCAATTCAGACGCTCGCCTGTGGGAAGGGATCGGATCATGAAGCAGGAGAGCCTGGCGCCCCGTGCGTCAACCGGCTTTGCCGTCTTCGACGACAGCGGAAAGCTGCTCGCGGCCAATACCTCGTTCACGGGTCTTGAACCTGGCGAGAACGAAGCCCTGACGGGCAAGACGAAGGCGCATGTCTTCAAGATCGTGTTCAAGCAGTTCAGGACCTTTGACGACCAACCGGTCAAGGCAACGACCGCGTTCAGAAACGCGGCCCTGGAGCGCTGGGCTGATCCCGAAGCTAGGCCGTTTGAGGTCAAGACCCGCGACGGACAGTGGAAACTGCTCACCACCCATCCCCGGCCCGGCGGCGGCATCGCCTTCATCAGCTCGGACATCACGGACCTCAAGCTGGCGCAGCTCGCCCAGCAGGAGAATGACGAAGTCTACCGCTGCATCACCGAGACGCATCCGCTCCCGGTCTGGATGGTGGATGAGAAGACCGGAGAGATTCTTTACGAAACCCTGAGCGCCTCGCAAATGCTCGGACGCAAATGGGATCCCGACACACCCCAGTTCATCACCGATCACTACGTGGACCAGCGCGACAGGGCCCGCGTGCGCAAGCTGCTGGGCAAGCAGGAAGAGCTGACCAATTTCGAGGTCCAGCTGAAGCGGGCGGACGGCAGTCTCTTCTGGATCTCCGCCAATGTCCGTCGCGGCACGTTCAACGGCCGACCGGCTCTGATCTCCGGCATTATAGACATTACCGAACGCAAGGAGCGCGAAGACCTGTTCGGCTTCCTGGTGCAGAACCATCCGATGCCCGTCTGGATGAATGACGGCGCCACCGGCGATGTCCTGTTCTTTAGTCCAGCAGCGGGCCGGCTGTTCGGATGGAACGCCGAAGACCCCGAAGAGGAACGCCATCTTCGCAACCATTTCTCCGATGCCGCGGAGTACCGCGCGCTCAGCGAGCGCCTGCAGACGGAAACCGAGATCGAAAACTACGAAGCCATCCTGAAGTCGAAGGAAGGCCGGGAATTCTGGGTGATCGGCAATATCCGCCGGACCGAGTACAAGGGCCAGGATGTGGTCATTTCCGGCATTGCGGATGTGAGTTCGCAGAAACAGCGCGAAGACCAGTTTCGTTTTCTGCTGGAGCGCCACCCCATGCCCGTCTGGGCCAATGACGCGGAGACAGGCGAGGTGCTCCACCGCAGCGCCGCGGCAAGCGAGCTGTTCTCGCCGGGCGGCTCGAAACCCGGCCCGCGCTTCGTTCAGGAATTCTTCGCCGATCCCGAGGCTAATCACAAGCTGGCCGATGAACTCGCCGCCAAGGGACAGGTCGAGGGCTACGAGGTCGAGATCAAGAGCGGCGATGGCCGTAGGCTCTGGGTCCAGGGAAACGCCTCAGTGCTGCAATACGGCGACCGCAAGGTTGTTCTCGGCGGCATCATGGACATTACGAGCCAGAAGCGGCGCCAACAGGAAATAGCCGATGCACGCCGTATGCTGGCCGACGCGATCGAATCCCTGTCAGAGGGCTTTGCGCTCTACGACGAACAGGGCCGGCTCGTCATGTGCAACTCCAGCTACAAGGAGATGAATGCCGGGGTGGCTGATCTTCTTGAACCGGGGTTGACCTGGGAAGACCTCATGCGCGCCAGCGCGGCCCGCGGCATCTACTCCGAGGCGGTTGGCAATGAGGAGCAGTGGGTGAGCGACCGGATCGAGAACGGCATCAAGTTCATGAAGAACTACCCGCTCGAGCACGCCGACGGCACATGGTATCTGGTCTCTATTCACCCCACCGACATTGGCGGCTTCGTCATCACCCGCTCCGACGTCACGGAGCAGAAGAGGCGCGAGCAGGAAATCGCCGACGCGCGAATGCTGCTGCACGACGCCATTGAAAGTCTCTCGGAAGGCTTCGCGCTCTATGGCCCCGATGACTGTCTGGTCATGGCCAATAGCCGGTACCGGGAAATGCACGCCATGTGCGCGGACAAGCTGGAGCCCGGCGTCAACTGGTTCGAGTTCCTCCGCGTTACAGCCGAGCGCAAGCAGTTTCCCGTTCCGGAGGACGGAATCGATGAATGGTTGGCGGAACGGGCGAAGGACCGGACGGAGTACCGGCGTCACGAGTTTCAGCACACCAGCGGCAAGTGGTTCGATGTCTCCACCAACCCGACCAGTTTTGGCGGTTTCGTGGTCACCCGGCTGGACGTGACAGAGCGCAAGACACTGGAAGAACGGCGGCGCCAGGCCGACGAAGTCGTGCGTCAGGTTCTGGATGCCTGCCCGGTGCCGGTGCAGATGTCGACCATCAAGGACGGCAAGATTCTCTACCGGAACCCACAGCACCAGGTGCTCCTGGGCGACAAGCAGTCCGCCAAGGACTACTTCCAGGCTCCGCAGGCAAGGCAGCGTTACCTCGACTGTCTTATGGAGGAAGGCGAACTCAACGACTATCGCGAGACTCTCGTCAATGCCGAGGGGCAGCCGTTCCCCGCGGCCTATTCGGCACGGCTACTGGAGTTTCAGGACCAGCATGTGATCGTCAGTGTGATCACGGATGAAACCGAACGGCTCGCCGCCCAGGAAGAAATCCGGCGGGGCAACGAACTTCTCCACGATGCGATCGAATCCCTGAGCGAAGGTTTTGCCCTCTTCGACGAGGACAGCAGGCTGGTCATGTGCAACGCGCGTTACCGCGCACAAAACCGCACGATCAGCGATGTCCTTGAACCCGGCATTCGCTGGATCGATGTCCTGAGGACTGGTGCCGAACGAGGGGAATACACCGACGCGGAAGGCCGCGTGGATGAATGGGTCCGCGAACGCGAACTTGCCGGCCCGACCATGATGAAGAGCATTGATGCTCAGCATACGGATGGACGCTGGTACCAGATCTCCAATAGCGAAACCCGGCAGGGCGGTTTCGTGGTTACGCGCTCCGATATCACCGAGCGCAAACTCATGGAGGAAGCGCAAAGGCAAAGCGATGCCGTGGTGCGGCAGGTCCTCGATGGCTGCCCCGTCCCCATCCAGATGGCCACATTGGAAACCGGCAAGATCCTGTACCGCAGTCCCGCCCACTTCCGCCTGTTCGGCGACATCGAGGAGATTCGCCAATACTACGTGCACGGCGAGGATCGCGAGCGCTACGTCCAGAGCCTGAGGGAAGACGGCCGCATCGACGATATGGAGATTGAGTTCTTCAATGCGGCGCGGGAAAGATTCTTCGCTGCGGTGTCTGCCCGGGTCATCGAGTTCCAGGGGGAATCGGTTGTTGTTTCAAACTCCCATGACCTGACTGACCGCCGCGCTGCCGAGGATGCGACACGGCGCGCCAACCAGCGTTTGACAGACGCCATCGAATCCCTTTCGGAAGGCTTCGCGCTCTACAACGAAGACCAGGAACTGGTCATGTGCAATCAGCGCTACAGGGACATGAACCCGCTGATCAAGGACAAGCTGGTTCCCGGCTCGGACTATTTCGAGATCCTGCGAACAGGTGGCCAGCGTGGTCAGTACCCCGACGCGATCGGCCGGGTTGATGCCTGGATTGACGAACGCAAGAAAGGCTCTCTGGTTACCGACCGGCGCTACGATTTCCAGACTACCGATGGAAAATGGTACTCCGGCGCCAGACGTGCCACACGCGAGGGCGGCTTTGTTATCACCCGGGTGGACATCACCGACCGCAAGGTGATGGAAGAAGAGGAGCGCGAGGCGGATGCGGTTGTCCGCCAGCTGGTCAAAGCCTGCCCAACGGCGCTGGAGATGCGGCGGATCGATGATGGACAGTTCCTGTTCAGGAGCCCGACGGCAATCACCATGCTCGGCGACCGGGAGGTTCTGTCAAAGACCTATATGCGCCCTGAAGATCAGGTTCGCCTGCATGAGGACCTGGAAGCACGAGGCGAGATCCATGACCGCCGGATCGAACTTCGCAGAGGTGACGGAACCCCATTCTGGGCCGCTGTCTCGGCCGCCTACGCCGACTTCCGTGGCAACAAGGTCGTGGTTTCCACGATCACCGACCTGACCGAACGGGTTGCCGTCGAAGATGAATCGCGCCGCGCCAACGAACTGTTGAGGGACGCGATCGAATCCCTGCAGGAGGGCTTCGTTCTCTATGACGCGGACCACCGTCTCGTCATGTGCAACTCTCTGTTCCGGGAAATGAACCCCAGCAATGCGCATCTTCACGTACCCGGCGCAAAGCTGGAGGACCTGGTCAAGGCGGCCACCGAAGCGGGACAGTACACTGTGGAAGCCTCCCAGTGGGGCAATCTTGACGGGGACCCCTGGCGGAACACCAATATCCGCGAGTTCACCTTCCAGCAGAATGACGGTAAATGGTACTCCGCATCAATCAGTCCGACCCGGGAAGGCGGGTTCGTTGCAACCCGCACGGATATTACCGAACAAAAGAAGATGCAGGAGGCCGAAAGGGAGGCCGAAGAACGGGTCAGCCAGGTCCTGGAGGCGTGCCCGGCGCCGATCCAGATGACCGAGGCCGAAACCGGCGGCGTGCTGTACCGCAGTCCCGCAACCATCGACCTCTTCGGCGAGTGCGATTCCGCGAAGAAATACTACGTCAACGCCGGCGAGCGGGAGCGCTACATTGAGGAGCTGAACCGGACCGGCCTTGTCGATGATTTCGAAGTTCAGATGTATCGCGGGAACGGCGAGACCTGCTGGGTGTCGGTATCGGCGCGCCTGATCGAGTACAAGGGGCGCGATGTCATCGTCTCCCACTCGTATGATCTGACCGACCGCATCACCATGCAGCAGGAACTGAACCGGCAGCGCGAAATCCTCCACCAGAGCGAGAAGCTCAGCGCGCTGGGAGAGTTGCTGGCTGGCGTTGCCCACGAGCTCAACAATCCGCTCTCGGTGGTGGTTGGCCAGTCCCTGATGCTGACGGAAACAGCACAGGATGAGAAAACCCGGGAACGGGCAACGAAAATAGGCAATGCGGCGGACCGCTGCGCAAGAATCGTCAAGACGTTTCTGGCCATGGCGCGACAGCAGCCGGCAGAGACAACGAACGTCAACCTCAACGATGTTCTGGAGGCCTCCCTCGAGGTTGCCGGGTATTCGATGCGCACCTCCGGTGTGGATGTTTCCTTGCGCCTTTCTCCGGATCTGCCCTCCGTCTGGGGCGATCCTGATCAGCTGAACCAGATCTTCACGAACCTTCTCGTCAATGCCGAGCAGGCCCTGCGTGGCTGGCAGGGCCGGAAGAAGGTGAAGATCGTCTCCCGCTACGAGCCCGTCCAGAAGGAAGTCGTAGTCAAGGTCCAGGACTCCGGCCCAGGTATTCCGGAAAAGGTCCGCTCGCGGATATTCGAGCCGTTCTTCACGACAAAAGAGGTCGGCGAGGGTACCGGCATCGGCCTGGCCTTCTGCCACCGGATCGTGGATACCCACGGGGGAACAATCCGGGTTGCAACGGCCGACGGCGGCGGCACCGCATTCTTCGTCCGGTTCCCGGCTTCCGCTCACACCCCGGATCTGCTTGATGATGCAGGCAATGAAGGTTCCGTCAGCCCGGGGCTTCGCACCCTCGTCATCGACGACGAAGAGGACGTTGCCGATCTCATTGCAGAGATTCTGCGTACGGACGGCCACGACGTCACCGTTGCAAACTCCGGATCGGAGGCCTTGAGGTGCATCCAGAAACAGCGCTTCTCCGTCATTCTGAGCGATCTCAAAATGGCCAATCTGGATGGTCCCAGCCTGTTCGCCAGGTTGCAGGAACATCATCCCGACCTCACTTCTCGGGTCGGCTTCATTACCGGAGACACAATGAGCCCCAAGGCCCGGAGCTTCCTGGATGCCTCGCGCCGGCCGTTCCTGGAAAAACCGATCCGGCCGGATGAATTGCGGGCGATGTTCTCGGAACTCTCTGAAAGCGCTTGATGTTCGCCAACGCAGGGCGTTTTGCTATAATAACGGACGGTGAGGCAGACAGAGGGCGCAATGAGTGATACCGCCGGACATATCGTTGTTTGCGACGACGAACCGGACATCAGGGATACGGTCGGCGAATATCTGGAGCTGCAAGGCTACAGGGTAAGCCGAGCCGATGGCGGGCCTGCCCTTCGCGCGCTGGTGGATGCAGAACCGGTTGACGTCGTCATTCTCGACATCATGATGCCGGGGGAGGACGGTCTCTCGCTCGCCAGATTCCTGCGCGAGCGCGGCGACACGGCGATTATCATGCTGACCGCCTCGGGGGAGACAGTCGACCGGATCATAGGCCTTGAGATGGGGGCCGATGATTATCTGGCCAAGCCGGTCGACCTTCGCGAGCTCCTGGCGCGGATCAAGGCGGTTCTTCGCCGGACGGCGGGACAGCCGAGGGGCGCGAAGAAGGCCGGTTCTTCAGGCAGCCAGGATACAGTTGAATTCGGCAACTGTGTTCTCGATCTTGACCAGCACAAGCTTTTCGGGGCCGACGGTGAGGAAATTGCCATTACCGCCATGGAGTTCAACCTGCTGAAGGTGTTCTCGGAACATGCCGGGCGGGTGCTGAACCGGGATCAGCTGCTCGAAATGGCGCATGACCGTGATTGGGATCCGTTCGACCGGAGCATCGACATCCGCATTTCAAGGCTGCGCAAGAAGATTGAAGCCGACCCATCCAAACCTCAGATCATCAAGACCGTGCGCGGGGTCGGGTATATCTTCTCACCGGCCTGATGGACGGCTGTTCGCGCACTGGTGCGCTGCACCATAGTTTGCTATGAGCCAGCGCCCGGGGGCACCCGGCGCCTGATCCCTGGTAATGATGTGATGAGTGGCAAAGCTTCGATAATCCTGCCGAGCGAGACCTGGGCGCGTGAGTTCGACGCCAAGCTGCTGCTCGCCTGCTGCCTGGCCGAGCGCGGCTATCAGGTCTATGTCGGCTGCAAGAACACAATCCACCTGAACATCACACAGTTCCCGGCAAGCCTCTATTTTGCAAAGGACTTCCGTGTCTCCAGCGACACCATGTTCTATATCCTCAAAAAGCTGGGCCATCAGATCGTCGCCTGGGACGAAGAGGCAACCCTGCCCTTCGATGCGGACGAATATCATGCCATCCGGATCTCGCCTGCGGCATTTTCGAAGGTCTCGGCTTTCTTCGCCTGGGGGCAGGTCAACAAAGAGACCATCGAAAGCGCGCCCTACCCGGTGCCCGGCCCGGTTTACCTCACCGGCAACCCGCGCCGGGACATGTCGCGGCCGGAAATCCGGGAATACTTCCGCGCCGATGCCGAAGCCCTGCGCGCGCGGTTCGGGCGGTTCATCCTGATCAATTCCAATTTCGGCAAGCTCAACCATTTCACCCGTGCAGAAGTGGTGCTGCCGGGCCAGGCAGACCCCGCCCTGCGCGGCCGGCCGAATTCTCCGAAGTTCGAGAAGAAGGGCGAGCTGAAATACGAACTCTACCAGCACTTCCTTGAGTTGGTGCCGAAACTCGCAGCAGAATTCGGCGACATGAACATCGTCATCCGGCCACATCCGTCAGAAAGTCACGAGTCCTGGCGGGAAGCTGCCGGAGGAGCTTCAAACGTCGAGATTCTGTACGAGGGCCATGTCTATCCCTGGCTCATGGCCTCAGAAGTCATGATTCATTCCGGCTGCACAACAGGAATGGAGGGCTACATGCTGGAAACGCCGGTCGTTTCCTACATGCCGGTGAGTTCGCAGCAGAGCGAGGAGAACCTGCCCAACAAGCTCAGCCACCGGGTCTACAGCTATTCCGATCTGATAGAAGCGACGAATTCCTATCTGTCCGGCGCAAGGCAGGCCAGGCAATCAGCGGCGCTGGACAAACTGGTTGAGCCGTACATTCTGTGCAGGGATGACCGGACCGCGAGTGACGAAATCGCAGAACTGGTGGATGAGTTCCTCGGCTCCCAAAGCGTCAACGGCCAGGGATCAATCGACAGCCTGGTCGGCTGGGGAGCGGCCAAAATGCGGACCATCAAGAAGCGGATCGATCAGGCGAACCCCAAGCACAAGAGTAATCTTGCCTTCGACTTTCACCGCTTCCCCATCATTCAGCTAGAGGACGTGAGCACCGGCGTGGAGCGGTTCCGCACACTGCTCGACCGATTCGACAGGGTGCGCGCGTCAGAGGTCCAGCAGAACATCTTTCTGATCTCGCCATAGATCAATCGCTTTTTTATACGGTCGGCCACACCCCACGGCCGATCGCAACAAACCAAGGACCACTCGCGGAATGTTCATCGTCTCTGAAATCTCTCCCCAGTTCGGCAACGATCTTGATGTGGCCGAACAGATGATCCTGGAATCGAAGATGGCCGGGGCAAACGCCGCCAAGTTGCAGCTCTACCCGGCCGAAATGTTCTCGCCGGAACCGGTCGATCCGTACGTAAAGTCCCGCGAACTCTCCTTTGACGACTTCAAGCGACTGAAGGAATACGGCGACAGCGTGAAGCTGCCGGTTTTCGCCACCGCCTTTGATGACGAGCGCCTGGAGTGGTGCCTGGAACTGGATCAGGCCTATTACAAGATCGCGGCCCGCCAGCACCGGGAGAACCCGGAGCTGGTCGACAAGATCACATCCATGGGCAAGACAGTCTTCGTCTCCATTCCCCATGACTATGACATGAGCCTGGTCGAGCCGCGCGACGGCTGCATATACCTCTACTGCATCGTCCAGTACCCGACACTGCTGGAGGATGTGTCGATCCCGACCTTCCACGATACGGTCTTCGACGGGATCAGCGATCACTCCATTGGCATCGCAGCAGCCTTGATTGCATCGGCGCGCGGCGCCAAGTATCTGGAGAAGCACTACACCATCAACTACGCCTGGCAGCGTTCCAATGAGAAGGCCCATGTCGGAGCCATGACAATGGAAGACCTGAGGACGATCAAACGCATCTCGTCCGACATGGAACGCATCCTGGCAGATTGAACCGGTCAAAGAGAGGATCGCCCGAACAATGTCCGGAGCCGCGAGATCTTTGCTGAACAAGCCCTTTGCAGACCCCATTCAGATGCAGAAGTCACTGCAGAAGGTTGGGATTCCCCGTTCGCTGCGCGACCGGATCGTCGTCGGCACCAAGAAGCTGCTTGCGCCGGGTGAGGTCGGTGCGAGACAGGCCGCGGCGGCCGGAATGACACCGCCACGCTTTCTGGATACCGAACAGTTCAAGCAGAACGGATCGTACCTGGTTCCCGCCAGGGGTCTTGCCTCCGCCCCGGCTGCATCGAAGGCGCTGCGGGTGGCAACGGAACGGCTTCGGGCGCGGGGCAAAATGAAGAAGCCGGAGGACCAGCGCAAGGCGGACTTTCTCGTACAATTGCTCGGCAATGAGGATGTCCTGTCAATTCCGGAGGTTCTGGAATTTGCCCTTGGCGACGAGCTGGTCGCCCTGACCTCAAGCTATTTCGATGAGGTGCCGGTCATTTCCCGCGTCGACCTGTGGTGGTCGCCTCCAAACAAGAGCAAGGCGGAAAGCCAGCTCTACCACTTCGACGGGGAGGACAAATCGCAGCTGAAGGTGATTTTGCTGGTGAATGATGTCGACGCGGACACCGGTCCGTTCACATTCGTTGACGCCGTCGGGTCGGGCAAGGTCGGCGCCTCGCGGCGTCACTCCGCCCGCCTCGACGACGACGCGGTAGAGAGTATTGCAGGGGAATCCGCCGTAACCTCGCTGATGGGTCCGGCAGGAACCGTTGGTGTCGTGGACACCTCGCGTTGCCTGCACTACGGCAGCCGCGGCAACTCGAAAGAGCGGCTTCTGATGATGATCCAGTTCACCCGTTTCCTCGCGCCGAAAGCGAGTTTTCCTGACTGGAAGAGCCTGCTGACCGAGACAGACCTGTCATCCCTGAACAAGAACCAGAGGATGGTGCTCGGTCTGGCTTGAGGCGGCTCCCGGCTTCAGCTCGCTTCGAGCATCTGTTCTGCAGCTTCCAGGTTTACCGATACGAGCTGGGACACGCCCTTCTCGATCATCGTCACGCCGAACAGACGGTTCATCCGCGACATGGTCAACGGATGGTGTGTGATCACCAGGAAGCGGGTTTCCGATTTCTGGCTCATGTCCTGGAGCAGGGTGCAGAACCGCTCAACGTTCGCATCATCAAGAGGTGCATCGACCTCGTCCAGCACGCAGATCGGCGACGGGTTGGTCAGAAACACTGCAAAGATCAGCGCGGTGGCGGTCAGCGCCTGTTCCCCGCCGGAAAGCAGTGACATCACCTGTGTCCGCTTGCCCGGAGGACGCGCAAAGATCTCCAGGCCCGCTTCCAGCGGATCCTCGCTGTCCGTCAGCCGCAGCTCGGCCTGGCCGCCTCCAAACAGATTGGTGAACAGGGATATGAAGTTCTGATTGACCGTATCGAAGGCGCCGAGCAGGCGTTGCCGGGCCTCCCGGTTGAGGCTCCCTATGGCATGGCGCAGCTTGTTGATGGCGCTGATCACATCCTCGCGCTCGGCGACAATCTCCTCGATCTGGCGCCCGACCTCTTCGGCTTCTTCCTCAGCGCGCAGGTTCACACCGCCCAGCCGTTCCCGCTCGGCCTTCAGCTTGTCCAGCTTGCTTTCGAGCCGGTCGATATCCGGAATTTCTGAGGCTTCAGAAAATCCAGCCTGCTCGAGCGCCTCCTCCGGCGCGCAGTGTAACGTGTCGGAAACACGCTGGGTGACCTCGCCAAGGCGCTCGTCCTGCGCTTCCAGGCGGGCTTCCAGGCGGGCGTGTCCTTCTCTGGTTTCTGATAGTGCCGATTGAGCCTCGCGCTCCAGGCGGACAAGCTCGTTGAACTCGGTTTCAGCAGCAATAAGCGCATCTCCGGCGTCCTTGCGTTCCGCTTCCGCGTCAGAAAGGGCACTCAGAAGCTTTTTGCGCTTCTGCTCCCATTCGGCAGGCTGGTCGGCAAGCTCATCAAGCTCCTTCTTTGCAACTTCGGCCCGTGATGCCAGTGTCTTGATCTGGGCCTCGGCCTTGGACACACGGCCAGCCCAGGCCCGTCGCTCTTCTTCGATAGCCTTCAGCCGGCTTGCCCGCACCTGCGCTTCACGCTCAAGGCCATCATGAGCCGCGCGGGCTTCGGCATAGGCATTGCGGTCGCTCAGCGCTGTTTCCTGCAGGGTTGCGATTCTCGCCTCGATCTCCTCCGATGAGCCGAGGCCCTGAAGTTCTGCCTGAGCGGATTCGAGCGATTTCCCGGTCTCATCAATCGAGGCTTCAATACGGCGCCGAGCTTCTTCCAATGCCACCGTCTTGGCCTTCTTATCGGCGATACGGCGCTCCTCGGCAGCCAGGTCCGATCGTGCCCGGTCCACGGCGCCGCCAAGTTCCTTGAGCCTTGTGCGCGCGCCGCGCTCGTTCTCTGTCGCAGTACCGAGACGGTCACGCGTGGCCTGATGGGAGGTCCTCGCTTCATCTGCTTCGCGCGAAGCTGTGGCGGCATCTTCCTGGAGCTGACCAAGCCGGTTGCGCTCCTCAAGTCTCTTGGCCGCCATGGTTGGGGCCTCGGCAGCAGCGGTGTAGCCATCCCAGCGCCAGAGATCACCTTCGAGCGACACCAGGCGCTGGCCCGGCTGCAGCTCTTTCTGCAGCCGCTTGCCATCCTGCGCAGAGATGACGCCGATCTGGGAGAGGCGGCGGGACAGGGATGCCGGGGCGTCCACGTGGCCTGCGAGAACCGTAGCCCCGGCCGGCAGTGCCGCAGCGGCCTCCAGCGGCAGCAGTTCATCCCAGTGGACCGGAGCGGCAACATCGCCTGCTGCATCGAGGTCTTCGCCCAGGGCAGCGCCCAGCGCCTTTTCGTATCCGGACGCGACCTTGATGGCGTCGATCAGCGGCGGCCACAACTCACCGTCCGCCACGTTGAGCATTTTCGTCAGAGTACGGACTTCTGTGGACAGGCTGTCGGCCCGCCGGCGGACCTGATCATAGGCGGAACGGGAGGCCGTTTCATCCTCCCGCAATTTGCGGACCTCCGCCTCGGACTGTTCCACAGCCGTGGCCGACGCGGCCTGCGTCTCCGTCAGCCTTTCAAGCTCCGCCGAAAGGTCCGCATGACGCGAAGCCGTCTCGTCATCCCCTTGTGCACCAGAAATCTTGGCTTCGATGCTGGCGAACTCGTTCTGCAGATTCTCAAGGCGCCGGGCGACCTCAGCAGCGGTTTTCTCAAGTGCACCGCGCCGCGCGCGGAACTCGGAAAGTTCGCGGTTGGCTTCATCGTAGCCCGCCTGGGACCCGGCCACCTTCGCGGCCGCGGCCTGCATCTCCCTGGCCGCCCGGGCCCGGGTCTCGGCGTCCGCGGCCTCAGCCTTCTGCAGCTCGGCCTGCTCTGTGTCGAGGCGGCCGCGGATCGTGTCCGTCTCTCCCAGCAGCTCTTTCTCGCGTGCGATATCCTCGCCGAACTGGTCCAGCCGGTTCTGCAACTCGTGCCGGCGCTCGTTGGCCCGGCGCTCCTCGGCATCCAGATTGTCCCGCTCGACCGTCAGCCGCTGGAGAACAGCGGCACGCACCATCTCCTGCTCGCGCAAGGCCGGCAGCTTTTCAGAAGCTGCTAGCTGGGTGCGGTTGGCTTCCGACGCAAGGACGGTCTGCTGGGCCAGTAGCCTGGCAGCTTCGTCGAATTCCTGCCTGGCGGCCGACACGGCCTCAGAGGCATCGCGCCAGATGCTATAGAGCTGTGCAGCCTCCAGTTTCCTGATTTCGCCGGAGAGGTTGCGGTAGCGCTTAGCCTGGCGGGCCTGGCGCTTCAAGGCAGAGAGCTGCTGCTCCAGCTGGCCGACCACATCATCAAGCCGGGTGAGATTGGTTTCCGCGCCGTTGAGCTTCAGCTCGGCTTCATGCCGCCGCGTGTGAAGCCCGGTGATCCCGGCAGCTTCTTCCAGGATGCGCCGCCTGTTCTGCGGTTTCGCAGCAATGATCTCGTTGATCTGCCCCTGACGAACCAGAGCCGGGGAACGGGACCCGGTGGAAGCGTCAGCAAACAGCAGTTGAACATCCCGCGCACGGGCGTCCTTGCCGTTGATGCGGTAGGCCGATCCCGCCTCGCGCTCAATCCGGCGCGAGACCTCCAGTTCGTCATTGTCGTTGAAGCCGGGAGGCGCCTTGCGGCTGGAATTGTCGAGATAGACCGTCACTTCCGCCATGTTGCGCGGCGGCCGGTTGGTGGAACCGTTGAAAATGACGTCTTCCATGCCGGAGGCGCGCATGGACTTGTACGAGCTTTCGCCCATCACCCAGCGAAGGCCCTCCAGAAGATTTGACTTGCCCGCGCCATTGGGTCCGACCACGCCAGTGAGGCCGGGCTCAATCAACAATTCGCTCGGCTCCACAAACGACTTGAAGCCGGACAGGCGCAAACGCGTAAACTTCATAAATGTGGCCCCAGAGGCGTCCCAGGGCACAAATTATGCCGGGCGCTCACTGATTCGTACAAAACTGCAAGTGCAATTTCCACGCATATCGCTAGGCGCTGACCATGCCCGTCTAGTTGGAAAGATGCGGCTTAATCATGGCCTCAAACTGCGCCATGTTGCTGTTGCCGCGCATCATCACGCCGTTGACGAAGAATGTCGGCGTGGAGGCCACGCCGAGTTCAACACCCGTTTCGCGGACCGCGATCACACCTCTGGCCACTTCCTCGTTCTTGAGGCACTCCTCGAAGCTCTTCTCCGTGAAACCGGCGAGACGGGCGATGTTGAACAGTTCGCCGCGCGTATCCGCGCCCCGCGAGGCCCACTTCTGCTGCTGCGCGAACAGCACGTCGACGATTGGAAAGTACTTGTCCTTCGGCGCGCAGCGCGCCAGCATGAACGCGGCCAGGGACGCATTGTCGAACGGGAATTCGCGGAAGAGGAAGCGGACCTTCCCGGTGTCGATGTATTTCTTCTTGAGTTCCTTGTAGGTGCCCTTGTGGAAGTTCGCGCAATGCGGACAGGTCGCGGAGGCGTATTCGATGATCGTGACGGGAGCCTTGTCGTCGCCGAGCGCCATTTCCCCTAGGGGACCCGGTTTCATCAGCTTGTCTTCATCGACGCTTTGCGCCCAGGCCGGCGTGGAGAAGCTGAGGGCTGTAGCCGCCGAAGCGGCAAGGAAAATGCGGCGGGTCGTGTTCATGTTGCTTTTCCGATGTTTGGTGAATTCAGTGCGGCGTTCTTTTGATCAGGCCTGGGCTTTGTCCTTGTCCGACCGGGCAAGCACACCGCGTCCAAGGCGCGTGAGGGAGTCCTGCAGATCCTGTTCATCAATACGTTGGAGGGACGTTTTCAACTCAGATTCCCTCTCACGGGTCAGCGCGGCGCGCACGCGGCGCTCCCGGCGGCGGCCCGGATCATCAAGATGGCCCTGCACGATCCTGATCTCGGCAATGGCCTGATAACCGTAGAATGTGTTGAGGCGTTCAATGATGCGCGGTGTATCGTGCTGGAGTTCGATTGCGGCGGGTCCTTCGACTGTCACTGTCAGCGTTCCGCCCAACCGCCGTCGTTCGTCCTTCAGGCGTTCCTGTCCCTGCGGCCAGCGCAAACGCGAAGGCGCACAGACTGCAGCCAGTTGCGGACCGACAATGGTCTCCCAGTGCGTCAAAATCTGGGCATAGGCGAAGCCATGCGCGGAAAAGGCGCCGCGGGTGAGCTTGTCCACATGTTTGCCGATGGCCGTTGCCATGACTGATCCTTAGCGGGTACCGGTGGCGTACACTATAGCCAAGCTGCCCCCATATCCAAAAACAACTCGGTGATCTACCCCTCCGCCAACTCCCGTCTCGCAGACGAACTCCTCGACTGGTATGACCGGCATCACCGCCGGCTGCCCTGGCGCATGCCGCCGGGCGGCGGTCAGTCAGACCCCTACCACGTCTGGCTGTCGGAGATCATGCTTCAGCAGACCACCGTTGCCGCAGTCCGGGACTATTTCCTGAAGTTCACCCGGACGTGGCCGGATGTCCACGCACTGGCAGACGCGGACCTTGAAGATATCCTCAGAGCCTGGGCCGGGCTTGGGTACTATGCGCGAGCCCGCAACCTGCACAAATGCGCCGGCGTGGTGTCGCACGAACACTACGGCCAGTTTCCGCGCACCGCTGCCGAACTCCAGAAACTGCCTGGCATCGGCCCCTATACCGCAGCCGCAATAGCCTCAATCGCATTCGAGGAGCCGGTCGCCGCCGTGGACGGCAATGTCGAGCGGGTCCTCGCCCGCTATTACGCCCTGGAAACGCCGCTGCCCGAGGTAAAACCCGAGATCAAGCAGCGGGCCCAAGCAATCGTGCCGCAGGAACGCAGTGGCGATTTTGCACAGGCGCTGATGGACCTGGGCGCCACCGTCTGCGCGCCGCGCAAGGCCAATTGCCTCATCTGCCCATGGACTTCCGATTGCCAGGGGAGGTCGCTGGGCATTGCAGACACGCTGCCACGAAAGGCCCCCAAGAAGGCCAAGCCTACGCGGTCCGGAACCTGCTTCTGGGTGGAGCGTGCGGATGGAGCCGTTCTCCTGCGCCGGCGCCCGGAGCGCGGCCTGCTCGGCGGCATGATCGAAATCCCCTCGACCGGCTGGTCCGAAGCCCCGGCACCATCACCCGAGCACGGCGCTCCGGTTACCGGCACCTGGAGCAAGCTTCCGGCAGAGGTGACCCATACCTTCACGCACTTTCATCTTGAGCTTGAGATCTGGAAGCTGCGAGGCACAGGGGAGAATGCACGCCCTGGCCCGGACTATCGATGGGTCCGCAAGGAGGATCTGGCAGCCGAAGCACTGCCAAGCGTCATGCGCAAGGTGGTCGCAGCCGTCCTCGGCGAGGCCTGATCAGCCGAATTTGCCGTCTCCGTCAGGATCCAGGAGGCGGTGCATATGCACGATGAAATAGCGCATGTGGGCATTGTCGACGGTCGCTTGCGCCTTCGCCCGCCAGGCATCGTAGGCGGTCGCGTAGTTGGGGTAGATTCCGACAATGTCGAGTGCATCCAGGTCCGTGAAATCGGTTCCCTCGAGATCTTCGAGTTCTCCACCGAACACCAGATGCAAAAGCTGCCTGGGTTTGTCCTCGTCCGCGCTCATCGCCGCTCTCCCTCAATCTTCAAAGGTCCATCCGGCGGTGTGCTCCAGGAGGCATCCGTGCAGATCCTGCCCCGCGCCCACAACGCCCCGGTGCCGGGTTTCGCGCTCATTATACCGCATTGCCTTGCCTGTGAGGCCTGTGACTCTGCCGCCGGCTTCCGCCACGATCAGGTCTGCTGCCGCAAGATCCCAATCGCTTTTTCTGGAGATAACAATCGCACCATCCGCTTCTCCCGATGCCACCCGGCACAGCCGCAGCGCCATGGAATTCCACATGGCCAGGGAAATCTCCGGCCAGGGCTTTCCCCATCTTCGGGAACCCAGGATGCTTCGGTGCATCACCAGCCTGCAGCCTTCTACATCGCGGCGCTTTGCGATCTTCAGGATCTCACCATTCAACCGGGCGCCCTCGCCAAGCAGCGCCTCGAAGGTCTCCGCTGTCGCTGGATTTGCAATGATACCGAGCACCGGCCTGCCGTCTTCGACCAGCGCGGCCGAGATACACCACTGGTCATTGCCCCGGACAAAGCCCTTGGTTCCGTCTATCGGATCGACAATCCAGCAACGGCGGCGCGTCAGACGCGAGACGTCGTCGCAAGTCTCCTCTGAAAGCCAGCCATATTCGGGACGCGCCGACGTCAGACGCTGCTCAAGTTCGCGATTGACTGCCAGGTCCGCCTCGGTGATGGGCGTCTGGTCCGACTTGCTCCAGGATTTCACGCCGCGTTTGAAGAGCTCCAGCGCCGTTCCGGCCGCTGCGGCAACGGCCTCCGACAGGAGGCTGCGATCACGCTCCAGATCTCGGCGATCAGCTGCCTGCAACCGTCATTCCTTCCACGCGCAAGGTCGGCGCATTGACGGCGCCGCGAAACTCCAGATCGTTCGCGGGGGACATGTTCAGGAACATGTCCTTCAGATTGCTTGCGATTGTGACCTCGCTGACCGGATGGGCAATCTCGCCGTTCTCGATCCAGTAGCCGTTGGCACCTTCGCTGTAGTCTCCGGTCACGACGCTCCCGCCCCGCCCCATCAGACCCATGACGAGAAAGCCGGCCTTGATGTCGGCAATCAGGTCCTCAGGCGAAACCTCGCCTGCAGCCATGTAGAGATTGGTCGCAGAAGGTGCCGGACCACTGGAATGGCCCCGGCTGGCCCGGCCATTGCTTTCAAGCCCGAGTTGCCGTGCGGTCCGGCTGTCGAGAATCCAGCTGGTCAGGCTGCCTTCCTCAATCAACCTCATCATCTCGCCGGTCAGCCCTTCCGCATCAAAAGGCCGTGAGCGGTGCCCGCGGCAAAGGCGCGGATCATCAATGATGGAAATCGCCTTGGCGAACACCTGGTCTCCCAGCCTGTCCTTGAGAAACGAGGCGCCCCGGGAAATCGAGGAACCGGAAATGGCGCCGGCAAAGTTGCTCACCAGTTGAGACGCCACGCGGGGATGGTAGACCACCGGAACCTGTTGGGTCGGCATCTTCCGGCCGCCAAGCCTCCTGACCGCCCGCTCCCCGGCCGTGCGGCCGATCTTGTCGGGCGCGTCAAGATCTTCGCGATGCACCTTCATGCTGTAATCGTAATCACTCTCCATTGCCGTACCTTCGCCGGCGAGCACGCCGCAGGAGCGCGAAAAGCTTGATCGCGAATAGCTTCCGGAAAACCCATTGCTCGTGGCCAGCAGGATAGTTGAAACCTGATGTCCGGCGCTTGCACCATTGGAATTGGTCACGCCGGAGACCTCCAGGGCGGCAGCTTCGGCCGCCTGCGCGTCAGCTTCCAGATCCGCCGCCGACGGGGAGGTTGAATCAAACAGGTCCAGGCTTTCAGCAGGGCCACCGGATCCTACGCTCTCGGCAAGACCGTCAAACGGGTCCTCCGGCGCAACCTTCGCCATTTCCAGGCACAAATCCGCCGATTTCCGGAGGCTCGCATCATCCAGCTCGCAGGTTGCGACAATGGCGTGTGACTTGCCGCTGAACACCCTTAGACCAAGATCGCGGTCCTCGGACCGTTCCACGCCTTCAAGCGCACCCAGACGGACTCTTGCGGAGAGCGCATGGCCACCGACCACCACGACATCGGCGGCATCAGCACCGGCCTGCATTGCAAAATCGAGGGCCCGGCCTGCGATATCCAGGTGGTTCGAACTGTCTTGAGACTTCATGAGCGCTTATCTAGGCCGCCCGCAAGATGGCATCAACTGCGAATCCGGCGAAAATCAAAAGGCCAAGGTCACGGTTGGAAAGGAACAGCTTCATACAGACCTTCGGATCATCGATATTGAGCACCGACATCTGCCAGACCGCCTGCAGCGCGGCGGCGGCCAGTCCGAGCCAAAAGGCAAAACCGGCTCCTGCGGCAAACCCCGCACCGGCGAACAGGAAAAACGCGCTGGCGAAGAACGCCACCAGCCATTTCGGTGTCGAAGCGCCGAACTTGAGAGCGGTTGATTTCACACCGATCAGGATGTCGTCTTCTTTGTCCTGATGGGCGTAGATCGTGTCATAGGCGAGAGTCCAGGCGATGCCGCCCGCATAAAGCAGGAATGCCGGAAGAGCGAGTTCTCCTATCACCGCCGTCCAGCCGACCAGAGCGCCCCAGTTGAAGGCCAGCCCCAGAACAAATTGCGGCCAGTAGGTTATCCGCTTCATGAAGGGATAGATCGCAACTATCCCGAGCGAACAAACACCGACGACGACCGTATACGAGTTGAACTGCAGCAGCACGAGCAGGCCGATCAGGCACTGGGCGGCGAGAAACAGCCAGGCCTGGAGAACCGTCACCCGGCCGGACGGGATCGGGCGGGACTGCGTCCGCGCAACCCTGGCATCGAATTCTTTGTCGGCGATGTCGTTGAGCGTGCAGCCCGCGCCCCGCATCGATAGCGCACCGACTGCGAAAAGCAGGAGCATCCAGAGCGAAGGTCCGCCGGTGCCGGCCACCCCTGACGCCATCGCCAGCGACCACCAGCAAGGCAAAAGCAGGAGCCAGGTCCCTATGGGACGGTCAATGCGGGCGAGACGCGCATAGGGACGGACGCTTTCCGGCAGGAAGCGCTCAACCCAGTCGTGGGATGCGTCCGCCACCCGGAAGGGATCATAAATCCGTTTCCACATGGCTCCCGGCATAGCCCAATCCCCTCGGCGCTGCCAGACGCGGGATGACTTTGCCGCAGGCCCGCGCTACCAATCAGCGCCATGAGCGACCACCAGAAGCGCAGCCCCCGGCTGTTTGTTGAGGCCGGCCTGAGCGAGGGCACTGAAGTGGCCTGCGACAGGGGGCAGGCCCATTATCTGCTGAACGTCATGCGGCTTCGCGGCGGCGACACGGTGCGGGCCTTCAACGGCCGGGACGGAGAATGGCTCTGCGAGATTTCAAGTGCGGCGAAAAAGAGCTGTGCGCTCACTCCGGCATCCCGGACAAGGACGCAGACGGCCCTGCCCGACATCCACTATCTCTTCGCGCCCCTGAAGCATGCCCGCCTTGATTACATGGTCCAGAAAGCGACCGAGCTCGGCTGTTCACGCATTCAACCAGTGATCACGGCACACACAAACGCATCGCGTGTGAAGCTGGAACGCATGCGGTCGAACGCAATCGAGGCGGCGGAACAATGCAATCTTCTGGATGTGCCTTTCATCGAGGAGGTCACCACACTGGACAACCTGCTATCCTCCTGGCCCGAAGAGCGCCATCTGGTGTTCTGTGATGAAGAGGCGCAGATTGCATCACCGCTCCAGGCTCTGGGCGGAATCGGGCCTGGTGCTCTCGCAGTTCTGATCGGTCCGGAGGGCGGCTTCTCCGACGAGGAACGGGACCGTATACGGCAACTGTCGTGTGTCACGGCGATTTCTCTCGGACCCCGTGTCATGCGTGCTGATACAGCCGGCGTCGCGGCAATGGCGCTTGTCCAATCGGCGCTGGGGGATTGGGGTTGAGTTATTCGGACTTGCCCGGCACCGCAATGGCGGCTAGAGCAGCCTCCGCCCATCGCGGCGGGACGCCTGTGTGATCCCGCCCGGCCAATCTCAACGCTGGTGATTTGTCTTGAGCGTTCCTTCCCCCGACACCCCGGAAACCCGCAAGCCGGTCGAGAGCTTCGATGAACTCGTGACCTACCTTGAGGATGGCTGCAAACCTCCTGAAGACTGGCGGATCGGGACCGAGCACGAGAAATTCGGCTTCCACACGAGCGACCTGAGCCCTCTCCCTTATGAAGGGGAAAGCGGCGTGCGCGCGATGCTGGAAGGCATGCAGTCCCGGTTCGGCTGGGATGCCGTGATGGAGGGCGAGAACATCATCGGGCTCAGCGACCCGGTCGGCGGGGGTAATGTCTCGCTGGAACCGGGCGGCCAGTTCGAACTCTCCGGCGCTGCGCTGAAACACCTGCATCAGACCTGCTCGGAAGTGAACGGTCACCTGAAACAGGTGCGCGATGTCGATGAGGAGCTGGGCATCGGGTTCCTCGGCCTTGGCTTCTCGCCGAAGTGGACGCTGGATGAAACACCGATCATGCCCAAGGGCCGCTACAAGATCATGCGCGCCTACATGCAGAAGATGGGCAATCTGGGCCGGGACATGATGTTCCGCTCCTGCACGGTACAGGTGAACCTCGACTTTGCTTCAGAAGCCGATGTCGTGAAGAAAATGCGGGTCTCGCTCGCATTGCAGCCGATCGCCACCGCACTCTTCGCAAACTCACCCTTCAAGGAAGGCGGACCGAACGGCTATCTCAGTTACCGCTCGCACATCTGGACGGATACGGACCCCGACCGGACCGGCATGCTTCCCTTCGTCTTCGAAGATGGTTTCGGTTTTGAGCGCTACGCTGACTACGCCCTCGATGTGCCGATGTACTTCATCTACCGCGACGGCGTTTACAAGGACGTCTCCGGCCTCAGCTTCCGTGAATTTCTTGCCGGCCGCCTGCCCGGCCATGAAGGTGAGCTTCCGACCCTGAAGGACTGGTCGGATCATTTGACGACAATCTTCCCGGAAGTCCGGATGAAACGCTTCATCGAGATGCGCGGTGCGGATGGCGGGCCCTGGAAGGAGCTTTGCGCTCTGCCGGCCTTCTGGACCGGTCTGCTATACGACAACTCGTCACTCGATGCCGCCTGGGACCTGGTAAAGGACTGGACCGCCGGCGAACGCCAGGCCCTACGCGAGGCCGTGCCAGTACACGCACTCAACGCTCCGTTCAGGGACGGCACCATTCTGGAGACCGCGCGCAAGGTCGTCGAGCTGTCGAAGGCGGGCCTGAATGCCCGGGCCGTTCAGGACGGCATGGGTAGCGATGAAACCATCTTCCTCGATGTCATTGAAGAGGTTGCTGACTCAGGCAAGACCCGGGCCGAGCGGCTGCTCGAACGCTTCCACTCCGAATGGGGCGGTAACATCGACAAGGTGTTCGAGGAATGCGCCTACTGAGATGCGCGCATCTCCGCCCTGATCTGCTGGCGCAGCATATCGATAGGAACGTATTTTCTACCCTGGCGGAAATGCCAGAACGTCCAGCCGTTACAGGCTTCCACCCCTTGAACGTGGGCGCCGATCTTGTGAATGGATCCGGACGCATCCCTGCAGGCGATTGATCCATCGGCCCGGACGCGCGCAGCGTGCCGCCGGTGGGGATCGTAAATCGTAGCGCCAGGTTCCAGCAGGCCGCGCTCAACCAGCGTGCCGAAGGGCACGCGGGGCTCGGCTTTCTTGCCGCGCGTAACTTCAAGAGCGCTCATCTCACCAGCCGTAGTAGCCCTCAGCCGATCCTCGGCTGCCTTGATGTAAGCCGGTTCGCGCTCAATGCCGATCCACTTGCGGCCAAGCTTTTTGGCAACAACCCCGGTTGTACCGGTACCGAAGAATGGATCGAGGATCACATCACCCGGTTCGGACGATGACAGAATGACACGGTGCAGAAGAGATTCAGGCTTCTGCGTTGGATGGACCTTCTGTCCGCCATCATCCTTCAGGCGCTCGCCGCCATTGCAGATCGGCAGCAGCCAGTCCGACCGCATCTGCAGGCCCTCGTTCAGCTCCTTCATCGCGTGATAGTTGAACGTGTAGCGCTTCTGGTCAGCGCTCTTTGCCGCCCAGATCATGGTCTCATGGGCATTGGTGAAACGCTTGCCGCGGAAGTTCGGCATGGGGTTGGTCTTGCGCCAGACCACGTCGTTGAGGATCCAGAACCCGAGATCCTGAAGGATCGCGCCGACCCGGAAGATATTGTGATAGGAGCCGATGACCCAGAGTGCACCGTCATCTTTCAGCACCCGGCGGCAGGCCTTGAGCCACTTGGCGGTGAACGCATCGTAGGCCGCGAAGGATTCGAACTGATCCCAGTGATCATCGACCGCGTCGACTTCGGAATTGTCCGGCCGCTTCAGATCGCCTTCCAGCTGCAGATTGTACGGCGGATCGGCGAAGACCAGATCGACTGACTTTGCCGGCAGCTTGTCGAGTTCCGTCAGGCAGTCGCCTTTGAGGATCCGGTTCTCGAACGCCTCAATCGCGGGTTTAGCCTCAAACCCCATCTTCCTGTCCCCTTACGCATACTGACGCCGTAAGCCAAAGGCGCATGGTCGCGAGTCCGCGTAAAGGGCGGTTGAAGAAAACTGGTTAACGCGCGCTGCAGCGCTCGGCACGAAATCCGGCTCACCAGACTTCGGGGAGGGAGCAAGTTGTTTTGATCTCGCGGTCTTGCTTTGTTTTCAATGTGGATCACATTGAAAACAAACCGCGTTAGGCAGCGCGGTTTTCCAGAAGGAGGCGGATGGGTGCAAAGGATTTGCGGTGCGCCGGACAGAGGCCCAGCTTTGCCAGCGCCTGCTGGTGCTGCCGTGTTCCGTATCCCTTGTGCCGGGCAAATCCGTATCCCGGATATTGCCCGTCCAGATCGCGCAAGATCCGGTCGCGTGTAACCTTCGCGATGATTGATGCGGCCGCGATGGACAAAGAGCGGCCGTCACCCTTCACCACCGCTTCCGCATCACAGTGCAGGTCCGGCAGCCGGTTGCCGTCGATCAGTGCGTAGTCCGGAGTGTGCGGCAAGGCCTTCACCGATTCAGCCATGGCCCACATGGTGGCGGCAAGAATGTTGTCACGGTCGATCCGCTCAACCTCCGCAATGCCGATGCCCACCTGGCTGCATCCGATCAGTTCATCGAACAGACGTTCGCGCTTGTCTTCCCTGAGTTTCTTGGAATCATTTAGCCCGGCAGGAATAGCGCCTTCAGTCAGCACAACAGAAGCTGCAACGACCGGTCCCGCCCAGGGACCGCGGCCGGCTTCGTCGATGCCTGCAATGCTGGCGTGGCCTGACTCACGGGCGGCTTTTTCAAATGCAAGATCGGGAGAAAAGGAATCAGCACAGCTCATGCCCGCGACTATGCGCGCCATGGCGATGAGCGCAAGCTGAAAGGATTAAAGGAGACTGAGCTGCTCGCCCGGTTGCGCCGGTCTTGCAAAAAGATCGGTTCTCAGATCCCGCTTGGCTTCATTCATGCCGAGGCGCTTCGCCATGATCTCGAAACGCCGTCCGATCGACCAGGCATAGGGGCCAACCCCCTTCAACCGCTTGCCGAAGGTCGAATCATATTCCTTGCCCTCCCGCATGGATTTCACCAGCGAGAAGACATGCTTTGCCCGGTCGGGGAACTCCGACTCCAGCCATTCCCTGAAAAGCTCTCTCAGTTCGTGGGGAAGGCGCAGAATGATATAGCCCGCCTCCTTCACGCCGGCTGCCGATGCGGCCTTGAGGATGGCCTCGACTTCGCTGTCGTTCACCGCCGGCACAACGGGCGCAACCATCACCGTCGTGGGAATTCCCGAAGCGGTCAGGACTTCGAGCGCCTGCAGACGCTTTGCCGGCGTCGCAGCCCGCGGCTCCATCTTGCGCGCAACTTTCGGATCAAGCGAGGTCACGGAGAGGGCCACGTTCACCAGTTCCTTGTCCGCCATCTCCTGGAGAATATCGAGATCGCGCAGCACCAGCGCCGACTTTGTCACGATGCCAACCGGGTTGTTGAATTCGTTCAGGACTTCCAGGATCTGCCGGGTGATGCGGTAGCGCCGTTCGATGGGCTGATAGGCATCCGTGTTCCCGCCCAGAACGATGAGTGCCGGTTTGTAGCCCGGCGCCATCAGCTCGCGGCGCAGGACCTCGGCCGCATTCGGCTTGGCGAACAGCTTGCTCTCAAAGTCCAGCCCCGGCGAGAGGCCCACATAGGCGTGCGCCGGACGTGCATAGCAATAGGCGCAGCCATGCTCGCAACCTCGGTACGGGTTTACGGAGAGGTCAAAGTTGAGATCCGGAGAATCGTTCTTGTTGATCAGCTTCTTTGCCTGCTCCTCAACCACCTCCGTTCTGAGGGCAGGCTCATCCTCAAGTGTCTGCCAGCCGTCGTCGAAGACAAGCCGCTTGTGGTTTTCGAAACGCCCGGTGACATTCGAGCGCGCACCCCG
>JBCCEL010000027.1:0-30235 GCA_039030315.1 Pseudomonadota bacterium | reverse complement strand
CCTGTCGGGCGTCATCATCCAGTCCGGCTATGGGGTCGAAGGGAGGGGGCGCTCCAGGCAGTGTCGCAATTGATCTTCCGCTGAGGACCTGAATGCAGAGCCAGTTGCCCTGGGTTGCCAGGGTTCTCGAAGTTTGTGCGCCAACACTGTCCCGATGAACCGTACCGGTGTGGTAGGTTTCCATCGCGTTCTCAAGCAGAAGTTTCCAGTTGCATGCCACATCCAGCGTGATCTTCCAGGTGCATCGCATGTCGGCCAGTTTGTGCGTTGCCATTCTTTCCGGCAGATCCCCCAGGTGCTCGTCTAGTCCAGGGCCTTCAGCATTGAAGTTGAGGAAGATGAAGCCCTGCAAGGTCTGCATCCGCACCGGTACGAGCCCGTTTTCAACGCGGTCAAAACCTTCGGCATCCTCCATGTCCGGGCAGCCGTACAGCCTGCCGTCAGTGAAGTAGCTCCAGGCGTGATAGGGGCAGATTATTCGCCGGCAATTGCCTGCACCTTCCAGAAGGATCGAGCCGCGGTGCCTGCAGAAATTGGCGAAAGCCCTCAACTCGCCATCCTCGCCCCTCACGAGAATCACGGGGCCGCCCACCGTTTCGATGGAACGGTAATCTCCCGTGTCCGGTAACTCATCGTCGCGGCCGGCGAAAAACCAGTGCTTCAGCAGGATATGCTCCCGCTCTGCCGCAAAGATGTCAGGCGAGGTGTAGAACCCGGCCGGCATCGATCTCGCCTGCTCCAGAGGTGCAGTTGCTTCTGAAAGAGATCGGGGGTCGAGTATCATCGGAAATTGGTCCGCAGACAGCCAGCAGCAGGCCTGAAACTTGGACCAGACCGGCTGTGCTGGCAAGCTGCAGGGACGTCGTTAACCCAACTGCATTCGCGGACTCGACAACACTTTCTTAACCATGCCAACGTGCTCCCGTCGGGGAGGCCGGACCTGACAGGAGACATTCGGAATGACCAGATTCCGCCTAGCCTGGGGGCCGGCAATTGCTTGTGCACTGCTGGCTGGCCCGTTTGCATTTTTGAGCGAAGTGGAGGCCGGCGTTCGTGTCTGGGGACCCGGACAATCATCGGCATCCAATACCTCCTCCATTCGCGTCTGGAGCGCGCCGGTAGACAAAGCCGCCGTGGTTCCGGCCGGTGCTGATGATGAGGCCCCGGATGAGGCGAAAGCCGGTCAGCCCGAACCGGTTGCGGAGAAATCGCAGGACCGCATACGTCCTCGGGAGTATTCGGTAACGACCGTCACCCCGTCCTACCGGTACTATCGCCTGCGCCGCGCCCTGGGACAGCGTTACACCGGCTTCAAGAAACAGTACCGCGGACAGCGCTACCTCGGCTTCAAACGCCTTTCGCGGGTTCGCAAGTACAATGTCCAGCAAGCAAAGGTAAAAGTGATCCCGGCGGAGAAGCGGGTGATCGTGATCAACCGGCTGCCGGTTCCGTTCCGCTACAGACCCGGTCCCGTTGCAGTTGTTCCGGCTCACACGGATCTGCCGTAAAGCGACTAGCCAGGAACGTCACGGCCGCTATTAATGGCGGCCATGGTTACATTGCGCCAGCTCCGATACTTCGTTGCACTGACCGAGCACCTGCATTTCGGGCGGGCTTCCTCCGCGCTGAATGTCACCCAGCCCGCCTTGTCGATGCAGATCAGGGAACTGGAGGACCAATTGGGCGTCACCTTGTGCGAACGTCGTGGCAAGGGGGTGCTGCTGACGCCGGAGGGTGATGAAATCGCGCGCCGGGCACGCAGTATACTGCTGTCGGTCGAAGACATGGAAAACGCTGCGACAGTGCTGCGGGAGCCGCTTACGGGGAATCTGCGGCTCGGCATAATCCCGTCCGTTGCGCCCTACTTTCTCCCGGCCCTGCTGCCGCTCCTCGACGAGGAGTATCCGGACCTTCGCCTGCAGGTCCGCGAGGCGCAGACCCAGTTTATCGTCGAGGATCTCCAGGAAGGACGTCTCGATGTGGTGATCATTGCACTTCCAGCCCCTACAGCCGAGTTTGAATCCGAGCCGATCTTCGACGATCCGTTTTTTCTCGCCGTACAGGCCGAAAGCGTGCCCGCGACTGACGTCTGCACGGCGCTGGACCTGCTACAGCCGGAGAAGCTATTGCTTCTGGAGGAGGGGCATTGCCTGCGGGATCAGGCGCTGAATTTCTGCGATATGGTCAGCGAAGATCTGGCAGATCGGTTCGGGGCTTCCTCGCTGACAACGCTCCTGCAACTGGTGGCCAACGGCAGAGGAATGACACTGCTTCCGGAGATATGCGTAGGACCGGAAGCTGAAACAGATCGCATCCGGCTCCTGACCTTTCCCGAACCGGTGCCCAAGCGGCAGATCGGCCTTGCCTGGCGCCGGACCAGCAGCCGCCACGAAGACTTCCAGACGTTGGCAGGCTGCATGCAGCGCGCGCGAAGCCAGCTGCGCAATTGAAGCTGGACGCGAAGGGGCAGGCTGTTAGGCTGCTTCGGACGGTTTTTCAGGGGCTTCACCTTCATGCAGTTTCGTCCGCCGGTCTGGACAACGCGCATCAGTACGCCGGGGGCGAGCGCCTTTGCGATCCTCAGCGGGTTTGAGGCCATGTCTCGGGCCGTGATTGCGGCTGCATTGCCCATTCAGACACAAGCCCTGTTCGGCAATGATGAAAGTGTCAGTACCCTGTTCCTGATCGGCTCGGTTACTGCCCTCGCCATTGCATTGTTCATTCCCCGCCTGAGCGTTCTGCTTGGCCGTGCCCGGCTTTGTGTGGCGGGGATTGTTATGATTCTCCTGGCCAGCATGCTCTTCATTCTCCAGGTCATCCCCTTGCAGGTGCTGGGTTTCGTGCTGAGAGCCATGGGGGCTGCGGTCTTCTTCGCCGTCCTTTCCATGTACATCATGGATCACGTGCGGCGTGATCAGATCGGGCGCTCCGAGCCGCTGCGTCTTCTGTTCATCGGTCTTTCCTGGACAATCGGGCCGGTGCTGGGCGTGAAGCTGGAGGAGTATTTCGGCCCCTGGGCTCCGTTCGCGGTGAGTGGCGCAGTGGGCTGCGTACTACTGGTCTACTTCTGGGTTCTTCGCTTCGGGAACTCCCCGGCAATCAGCGCAGAGGCCGGCCGCGTCACACAGGCGTCCTGGTCTCATGTAAGGCAATTCTTCGCGCAGCCCCGCCTGGTGCTGTCATGGCTGCATGCGGTCGGACGCGGGTTTTTCTGGGGTGTTTTCAATGTCTACTCTCCACTATTTGCCGTGCAGGTCGGGCTTGGCGCGGCGGTTGGCGGCATGATCGTCGGCATCGGCTCGGCCTTCATGCTGGCCATGCCGCTGTGGGGCTGGGTTGCCCGCCGCTTTGGCATCAGGGCGGTATCTCTGGTGTGCTTTCCCCTAGCGGCAACCGGCATGTTCGGAGCTGGCCTCATCACCGGCGCACCATGGCTTGCCGCCGGCTGCCTGTTGATCGGCACGCTCGGGATGGCCATCGTTGACGGCTACGGCAACGCGCTCTTTCTGCGAGCCTGCAAGCCTTCGCAGCGGACGGTCATGACTCCGGTTTTCTCCACCCAGCGAGATATCGCGGAGATCAGCCATGCCGGCACGTTTGCGGTGCTCCTGATCTTCTTTCCCATTCAGGTCGTGTTCGTCACCGCAGGGGTGGTGATGACAGGTATGATAGTGCTGGCATGGTTCATCAACAGACGCCTTTGAACCTTTGTGCAAGGAGTGCAAATAATTCACTCGATCAGCCCGTAGGTCTGCGGGATAAGTCGGGCGCTCTGACGGTGAGCAGGTGAGGGAGAACGACCATGCGCCAGGCAGCAGGACGACGGGCACGCCGCGAGCGGCGCGAAGCCGCTGGCAGCGGCGTTGCCGCCCCGGCCTATGTGACCCGGAATATCCCGTACTATGCCTTTCTTGACGAAGAGGCCCTGGTACGTATCGAAGAGCAGGCAGACTGGCTGCTTGAAGAGAACGGTCTGGAGTTCAGGGACGACCCCAAGGCTCTCGAGATCTGGAGGTCCGCGGGTGCGGACGTCCGTGAAACACGTGTCCGGCTTCCCCGGGGCATGGCGCGGGAGCTGCTGAAAACCGCGCCATCCGAATTTGTGCAACATGCCCGCAATCCGGCCCGGACGGTCAAGATCGGCGGCAAGCACACGGTCTTTGCCCCGATTTACGGCGCCCCGTTCGTGCGCTGCCTCGACGAGGGGCGCCGGTACGGCACCCTGGAGGATTTGCGCAAGCTGGTGAAGCTCACCTACATGCTGCCGTCGCTGCACCATAGCGGACACGTGACCTGCGAGCCATGCGATACGCCGGTCAACAAGCGCCACATGGACATGCTGCTGGCGCACCTGACGCTTAGCGACAAGCCTGTCTTGGGAGCGATTACCGAGCAGTCTCGGGCCGAGGACTGCGTGGATATGATGCGTATCCTCTATGGCGATGATTTCCTGCAGGACAATTGCGTGATCATGGGCAATGTGAACACCAATTCGCCGCTGCTGGTAGACAAGGTGGTCACGCAAGCCATCCAGACCTATTGCGGAAACGGGCAGGGGATTGTTGTCGTGCCCTTCATCCTGAGCGGTGCCATGGGCCCGGTCACCACTGCAGCATCGGTCGCTCAGGCGCTCGCGGAGGGCATGGCTTGCGGCGCCTTCTCCCAGATTGTCCGGCCCGGCGCGCCCTTCGTGCTGGGCAACTTCCTCTCGTCGATGAGCCTGAAGAGCGGGGCGCCGACCTTCGGCATGCCTGAGCCGGTAATGTCAAACTACGCGGTAGGCCAGCTGGCACGGCGGCTGGGCGTGCCTCTGCGTTGCGGCGGCGGCCTGACGGCGTCCAAGATGCCCGATGCCCAGGCGGCCTATGAAAGCGCCGACAGCCTGCATTCGACGGTGATGGCCGGGGCCCACTTCATCCTTCACTCGGCCGGCTGGCTCGAGAGCGGTCTGGTGACGGGATACGAAAAGCTGATCCAGGACGCGGACCGTCTTGGTGCCTACCAGATTATGCTCAATGGTTTTGCGACGGATGACAACGGCCTCGGGAAGGGAGCGTATGAGGAAGTCGAACCCGCGGGCCATTTCCTGGGGTGCCAGCATACTTTGTCGAACTACGAGACGGCGTTCTACGAGGCCGCCATGTCGAATTCCGAGAGCTTCGAGCAGTGGAGCGACGAGGGCGCCAAGGACTCTGCTGTCCGCGCCAACGAGCGTTGGAAAAAGCTTCTGAACGACTATCAGCCGCCCGAAATAGATGTCGCCAAGCGTGAGGCGCTTGAGGACTATGTCAATCGCCGCAAATCTTCGATGGAGGATGCCTGGTACTGATCGTCAGGCCTCCGGCTGTTGTCTCAGCGCCGAGAGGGCCTGAACGGCAACGGCGGCCAGCACGACGGCGCCTCCCGCCAGCACCAGGATGGCTGGTGTCTCGCCGAAGGCCAGCCAGACCCAGAGCGGTGCGGCAATGACCTCTGTCAGCATGAGCAAGGTCACTTCTGCAGCGGGGACATACCGCGCCGCGATCGTGATCAGAATATACTGGAGGCCGATCTGCAGCGTCCCGAGCAAGATGGCGAACGCGAGATCGTTTCCGCTCACGGAGAACTCCTGAACCATCAGCGCGCTGAAGCCCGCTGCGAACACGCCGGCCAGACAGGTCGCGGGCATCATGTCGATGTCCTTGCCGGCCCGGAAGGCGACAATGCTTGCCGCGTAGCCCGTCGCCGCGATCAACGCGACGGCGCTTCCCAGAACGGTTCCGCCCAGCAGCCCGTCAGCCATCATCACGCCGACGCCGCACAGGCCGGCGAGCATGCAGACCCAGGCCAGGGTCGATGGCCGTTCCCGGAGAAAAATCATCGAGAGGAGGGCGGCGATAAAAGGCGAGGCGCTGAGGATGAAGACCGCACTTGCAACGGTCGTCAGCAGGACGGAGAAGATGTAGGCGATGAAGGCGCCGCCAAGGCAGATGGCCACGACCGCGCCCTTCAGACCAATGCCTGCAAATCTTCCCGCAGCGGCGCGGCCGTCGCGGATCAGCATGAAGAGCAGGACCAGCGTCGCGAAGGAAAGCGAGCGGTAGAACAGGACTTGCCAGCCATCGGCCTGTTCGATCATGCGCACGAAGAGACCGACCGTACTACCGCAAAGACCGGCGAGCAGCACGGCAGCCACGCCCCATCCGTAGGTCATCAGCATTTTCCTCCGCTCGGCCTTCTGCGTGGCCACATCTTTGATTCAAGGCGGGTGAAACCCACTGTTGTCGGTCTTTGGGAAAAGCGTTCCTGCAACGTCATCGCACCTGCCGTGATCGCGAAATAGTCGTACTCCGCCGGCTGTTCGCTCGCCATGAGATACTGGAAGTGGATGGCGAACTTGTCCCAGTAGATTTCCCTGATCCGCTCCTTGGGCAGCCGGTCCGCAAGCTTGATGGAGAGCACCTTGGGGCGTTCTGTTTCCGGATGGTCCGGCAGGACCAGCGCGGCGGGGTTGCGCAAGGCAAAGCAGGCTCCGTCCTGCGCGGCGCTGAAGTCGAGCCAGGGCAGGTGCGCGCACTCCGCCACCGTGCGGAGATCCTGCCGGAACCAGTCCGCCTCCTCGTCCCACGCCAGCATGGGGATGCTGCCGCCGATTGTCATCAGGGTGGGCATTCGTCCGGCGGGCAGATCCTGCAATGCCTCCGCCATGACGGAGACAGTGAGCTGGCAGCCCGTCGAGTGAGCCACGATCAGAACCTCGTCTGTTTCGCCCCGGTTGACCTCATCCACGATCAGGCGCGCGAAATGCCTTGTCCGCTCCGCAAGCCCTTCGGCTGTTCTCTCGGCCTGAACCAGGTTGAAAGCATAAACGCGCGACAACCAGTGCAGGCGCAGCTTCTGGTCGAGGGATGCCATGAACTTGAACAGGAGGTAGCCGCCCGGCAGGAGAAGTGCCATGAGCGCCAGCCAGATGGAGATGTCTGTCAGTGAAGCGCCGATCATCGCCAGCACCACGCAACCTGCGAGGACCGCAAGCGCGGCGCTGGAAAAGAAGATCGTGGGCAGCATCCCGCACAGGAATGTCGGCCAGGCGGTCCGGTAAACATTGGTCAGCACCCCGCGGCGCAGGAAGTTCCAGGGGTTGCTGAAGGCCAGGGCATAGGTGGCGCCGCCTGCCGTAGGCCAGTGATTGCGGATGATGTCGTCCCAGCACAGGAACCTGTAGCGCGTCCGGACAGAGTGGCCATTGTCGTCAGCCTCGATGTCCCAGGAGATGCTGTGGTCGCCGTCTTCCTGCCAGCGCCCGACGTCGAGACGGAGTGAGGAAACGGCCGCCTGCTTCGCGGCCTCTTCCCGATAGAGCTTGTGGTACCAGCGGGCACCGTTCGGATCGAAGCCGCTGATGTAGAAGACTGTGCGTGACTTTACGGCCAAGGCGATCTGATCCGCATCTTGTGAAACAGGAGGCTGTGTGCTTGTGCTGATCTGTCAGCAAAAAGGCAAGAGTTTCACATCGCAGGTTCGGGCCGGTCGATATCTCCGGGCGCCCCGGCGGGACGCATCAGCCTGATGAGTATGGGGCAGATTATGCCGATCAGCGCCATCTGCGCGAAAGCCAGCATCCAGGCCGTTTCCGAACCGCTTCCACCGGCCTGATCCAACGTGAACCCGATAATGAACGGACCGGCCGCCCCTCCGGCAAAGCCGAGCGTTGAATGAAGCGCCATCGTGGCACCGCGCAGACCCGGTTGTGCATTGGTAAGCGCACCGGCGGTCAATGCCGAGCTGTCAGCCATGATCGCGCAGTTGTAGAGGAAGATGCTCAACGCCGCCCAGAGATAGAGGCTATAGGCAGAAAAGCCCGTTGCCAGTGCTGCTGCACCCGTGACGATCATGACGCAGCAAACAACCAGCCTGCGGCCGTACCTGATGCACATTTCGTTGCCGAAGATTGTCAGCGGCAAGCCCAGCAGCGTGGTCAGCGCCACGACTCGAACGGGTGTGAACCACTCCGCGAAGCCTCCGTCCGGCGGCGGTTGTTGGGCCGTCACAAAGACCAGAAAGGCGACCGCCCACGCACGAAGGGCAAACAGCTCTCCCGAATGCAGTCCGTAGCATATTGACCAGGTCACCGCGGTTTTGTTCATGAGTACGGACCGGATGCTGTGCAGCGGTATATGGTCGGTTTCCGGTGTCGTGGGCGGCAGGGCAAAAAACAGGACGAACCCCGCGATTGCCGCGGTAACCGCGGCCAGCATGAAAACTGGTGGCCAGCCCGCGACCATATAGACGCCGTCCGCAATCAGGTAGGACAGGGCACCACCCACGCCGAACATGCCGGTGTAGAAGGCCGTCGCGCGCACGAAGAGACGGCCTCCAATGTGATCGCCAAGTGCCTTCAGGCCCGGCATGTAGGTGCCTCCCACGCCGGCTCCGATCAGCGCATGGCACAGGGAGGCGGTTATGGGGCCGTCGGCGAATATTGCAAAGCTGGCGCAGCCGGCCGCCGTAAGCAGGGATGAGAAGAGGTAGATCCGCCGGGCGTCGATGCGGTCACTGAGGATCGTCAGAACCGGAACGGACAGGGTGTAGCCGACAAAAAACGCCGAGCTTACGGACCCGGCCTCCGTTGCGCTCATCGACCACAGCTCAATGAACTCGGGCAATAGTGTTGGGAACGCTGAGAAACAGAGCATGGACAGCACGTGCGCCACACAGGCCGCTGCAATCATGCCCTTGGGCGGAAGGCGCACGGCCATACGGTCAGTCCCGGGCTTCCGACGCTGCGGGGCGCAGGCGGGTGTCCGGTAGTTGTGCGAGCACCGCACCGGCGACGACAAGAACCGCGCCGATGATGTGGCCCGGCAAAATCTCAGCACCAAAAAAGGCGCTGAGCAGTACAACGTAGAACGGAACCATGTTGTGGTGCATGCCGGCGACCGTGACGCCGAGTTCCCGTGACGCCCAGAACCACAGCGCCATGGACAGTGCAAGGGAACCAATGCACACCCAGAGCAGCATCAGCAGGGCGTCCGGTTCCGCATTGAAGCGGATTTCTGCCAGACCGAGCGGCAGCGCGATCGCGTAAACCACATAAGCCACATAGCCCGCGGCCAGCATGGTGATTCCAGCCTGTGCCGTGGGTCCAAGATCCGACAGCCGTCTGAGGCAGGCGCGCGTGTACCAGGCGAAGATAAACACGCCGGCAAGGATGAAAATCTCACCGCCCCGCAGTTCCAGCGCCGTCTCGAGGCCGGCCAGGACACACACTGCACCACCGGCCAGGGCCAGCGCGATGGAAATACAGAGTTTCAGCGTGAGTCTTTCCTCTCCGGCGGCAAAGCCCAGAATGGCGGAGCACAATGGCAGGGTCGACACGACGACGGATGCGGTAACCGGATGGGTCATGCTTTGGCCCACCACAAAAAAGATGGTGGCCACGCCCAATCCGGCACCGCCCACCAGCATGATGTCGTAGGACTGGCGAAGCCTCAGGCCGGCAAACGCTCCTGTCAGCGCCGCAACAAGCAGCAGGCATGCCGCGGGGATCAGCGTGCGGGCGACGGACATGAACACCGGATCCCACGTATCAAGCAGCACGGCCAGCAAGGGAAACTGGGTCGCCCATGCCGCCATGGCGATGAAGCCAACAAGATTTCCGACCAGCCGTCCGGCCATCCGCCCCTTCCGTCCCGTTCGCGACGAAGGATGCAACTTAGAGCCCCGGCGGCATGTTGGACAGCGGAAAACACAGAAGAAGAAGTGCGCGGAATGAACAATCAGCTATTGTGCCGAAATGAAGACTTCCCTTTGTGTTTCATTCGCAGACATCCAGGCGGCCTCAGCTGCGATCAGCCCTTCCATCCGGAAGACGCCTTACCTGCAGAGCCGGACGTTGTCCGGCATGCTGGGCTGCGAGATCTGGCTGAAGTTCGAAAACTTGCAGTTCACCGCGTCATTCAAGGAGCGCGGCGCTCTGAACCGCCTGCTGGCGCTTGATGACGAGCAACGCCGCCGCGGCGTGATTGCCATGTCCGCCGGCAACCATGCTCAGGGTGTGGCCCATCACGCGCACCGGCTGGGCATACCCGCCACTATCGTCATGCCCGTCGGGACACCTCTGGTGAAGGTCGATGGGACACGCTCACACCACGCCAACGTCAAAGTCGAAGGGGAAACCCTTGAGGAATCTGCACATTTCGCAGCCGAGTTTGGAAAAGAGCGCGGCCTGACGTTCGTTCATCCATATGATGATCCCAGAGTGATTGCCGGCCAGGGAACGATCTTTGCCGAACTTCTGGAACAGGGTCCCAAGCCCGACGTTCTCATTGTGCCCATCGGGGGAGGGGGGCTCATGTCCGGAAACGCGGTTGCGGCTCGGGAACTCGCTCCCGACACGGAACTCATCGGTGTCCAGAGCGAACTCTACCCGGCTATGCACGCGCTTTACCACGGCGATAAGGCAAACGTCGTGCCGGGTGGAGACAGCCTGGCGGAAGGCATCTCGGTCAAAGAGCCCGGAAAGTTCACGGCGGACATCATCAAATCGCTCATCGACGATGTGGTTCTTGTCTCGGAACTCCAACTGGAGCGGGCCCTTGCGCTCATGATGGACATTGAGAAGAGCCTGGCGGAAGGGGCCGGCGCGGCTGGATTGGCGGCAGTTCTGACGGACCCTGAACGCTTCAGGGGCAAGCGGGTCGGGTTGATCATCTGCGGTGGAAACATCGATATGCGTCTGGTCTCGGATGTTCTCAACCGTGAGCTGGCCCGCGCCGGCAGGATTGCCCGGATTGCGGTCGATGTCCGCGACCGCCCGGGAGAACTGGCCCGGGTCACCCGCATCCTGGCAGATGCCGATGCCAATGTGCTCGACGTTTCGCACCATCGGGTTTTCACGTCGATTCCAGCCAAGGGCGCCCGGACAATCTTTGAGATCGAGACCCGAGGCATGGATCATCTGGACGCGGTGCTTCATTTGCTCCGGCAAGGGGGCTACGGCGTGATCCTCCGAGGCCCGGATGAGATTTGACCATAGCGGACTGTTCCGCGGGCACAGTCATCCAGCCGAAGTGCCGTCCGGCTCCGCAAATCTGGCATTTTCCGCGCGGTCGCGCGCGGCCTCCTCGTGCAGCCATTCGCGAAAAGCCACCACTTTGCGATCATCCTTCGTACTCATCGGGCTGACAATGTAGAAGCTGTAGTCGCTGTCGAGTTTGCGCGCGAACGGACAGATCAAACGGCCCGACCTCCGGTCGAAGTGCGACAGGACGTGGCGGCCCAGGACAACCCCAGCCCCTTCTACGGCTGCATCGAGGCCATGGTCCGCAATTGTGAAGTGGACGCCGCTGTCATAATCGATGCCCTTGACGCCTTCCTCGTTGCACCAGGTCTGCCAGTTCGGGGCATCCCGGAAGAAGGACAGGGATTCATCGTGGATGAGTGAGTGATGCCGCAGATCATCCGGAACCCGGAGCGGGCGAGGATGGGAATCGGACACGAGATCCGGACTGCACATCGGTGTGACGTGTTCCTCCACAAGCAGTTCGGAATAGAGTTCGGGGTAGTGGCCCGCGCCGAACCGCACCGCCAGGTCGATGTGCTCATTCTCAAAGTCGGAGATCTGGATATTGGCGGAAATCCGCGGATCGATATCCGGGTGCTTCTGAATGAACCGGTAAAGACGGGGCGCCAGCCATTTTGCGGCGAAGGCCGGTCCGACCGAGACGACCAGCACATTGGTGTCCGCCCGCCTGCGCAGACGACGCATGGCTTCGTCCATGCGCTCAAAGCCCGCCCGTATTCCCGGGAACAGGGTTTCGCCGTGGTTTGTGAGTTCGATCGCGCGGTTCATCCTCCTGAAAAGTTTGAGCCCCAGAATCTCTTCCAGTTGGCGCACCTGATAGCTGAGGGCGGCCGGCGTCACATGGAGCTCTTCGGCAGCCAGCGTGAAGCTCATGTGCCGTGCGGTGGCCTCGAATGCACGTAGTCCGTTCAGGGGTGGCAGGCTGTATGGCATTGCTGTGACGATTCAGTTCAAATTTCTTTAAGCGAAGCTCAAGAATTACTCGTTTGTCGGATCTGCTTCAAGGTACTATTTACCAGTTTAACGAAGCGGTGATTATCTTCAGAACGCTGCAGGAAGAGCCGAAATTCGGCAGAAAGGCAAGAGAATGTACGAGACGATTGGACACTACGATCCTTCGAAGACGGAAGCCTACCTGGCCGCAGGCCGCAAAGAGCGCTCAAAGGCGTTCCATGAGCTGCTGCGTTCGATCAAGGATAGCTTTCGTAAATTCACGGATGCCGAAGCGCCGCGGCCCGTCGCCCCGCATGGGGCGTGCTAGCTCCATACTCCCAACACCAGCCCATGTGCGTTTTCAGGCGTCTCCCTCCCTCCAGGCTTAAGGACCCCGCGCACATGGCCGCGGTGTTTCCCTCTCCCGCCGGAACACAGGCAGGGTGGCCCCGAGCCACGACTTTGCCCCGGCGGTAACATCCGCTTAGCCATTTTCACGCACAGATTGACGTATCCGGCCTGCTGGTCTTAATAGCAGGCTTCTCCCCGATGGAGCGCGTCATGCGCCTTGTGCTCGCAGTCCTTTCCGCATCCGTTCTTCTCGCCGCCTGTCAGACGGGTGGAGGGGGCAGCGGTGGCGTGATCGGCACCTATCAGCGGACCGAAACCGTCCGCTACAACAAGCGCGATTACAAGGTGAGCTTCATCTACAGCAACTCGGCCAAGGCCTACAACGTGTCGGTGCGCAGACCCGGACGGCCGATGAAGAGCAACAGTTCGGACCGGAACAACGCCACGCAGGTGGCGATCTCGACGGTCAGCTACTATGCCTGTCCGAAAGGGTTCCGTGCGCGGCCGGTCGGTGCGCCGAGTTATGGGGGCCGGCGCTGGTCCGTCTCCGCGCAGTGTGCCCCGACGGGATGAGCGAGAGTACCGCTGCTGCGAATACGCTGAGACCGGGTCTCGGTATCGTCTACGCCCTGATCGCAATTGCGTGCTTCTCCACGATGGACGCCATGGTCAAATGGGAATCGGCAAGTTTCAGCGTCGCCCAGGTGATCTTTTTCCGCAGCGCGTTCGCCTTCGTGCCGATCGCATTTGCGATCTGGATGAGCGGCAGCTGGGACGCCGTGAAGGTCAACGATGCCTGGGCCCATGTCTGGCGGGCCCTGATCGGGTTGTGTGCCATGTCATCAGTTTTCACCGCGTTCGCCCTGATGAAGCTGGCCGATGTGGTTGCGATAGTATTCGCGGCGCCGGTCTTCGCCACAGCGCTGTCCGTTCCCATCCTGGGGGAAAAGGTCGGCCCGCGGCGCTGGCTGGCGGTGGCTGCGGGTTTCCTTGGTGTCCTGGTGATCATCCGGCCCGGGACGAGCGCGTTCGAGCCGGTGGCCATGATTGCGCTGTTCGGGGCCGCTTGCATAGGTATCACGACGGTTTACGTCCGCAAGCTCACCCGGACCGAAACCAATATCTCGATCGTCTTCTATTTCACGGTGACAACGGCCATTGCGTCGGCGGTCACTCTGCCCTTCTTCTGGAAGACGCCGGGAATGGTCGATTTTGGTCTTCTTTCGGCCATAGGCCTGCTCGGCGGTGTTGCGCAGCTCTTCCAGACTAGCGCCGCCCGCCACGCTGAAATCGCGACCATTACGCCCTTCAAGTACACGGCTATCCTCTGGGCCATGCTCTACGGCTTCCTGATCTGGCGCGAAGTGCCCGACGGCTGGACGCTTCTCGGCGCGGCGATTGTGGCAGGTTCGGGATTGTTCATTGTCCTGCGCGAGGCACATCTCAACCCTGCCCGTGCCGGACGCATCGGGCGCTGGGTGTTCTGGCCTCGAGGAGGATAGGGCGCTAGTCTGCCGGCATGAGCGCAGAACCTGACCACCGCCGCCTGCTAGCTGCCATCAGCGCGGAAGAGCGCAACCGCCTTCTTGAGCAGTCCGACCTGCCCGCACTCAACCGGATTGCCTTGCATTTGGGCGCCATTGGCCTCCTTTCGTTATGGATTGCTTCGGGCTGGCCCGGCTGGTGGCTTGCCCTAATTCCCCAGGGAATTCTCCTGGTTTTCCTCTTCACGGCAATGCATGAGTGCACCCACAAGACGGCGTTCCGCTCTGACGGGTTGAACCAGGTGGTGTGCTGGATCTCGGGGCTCATTCTTTTCTTACCGCCGAACTGGTTTCGCTATTTTCATCTGGCCCATCATCGGTACACCCATGATCCGGACCACGATCCTGAACTGGCGACGCCAAAGCCGCATGACTGGACGACCTATCTGATTTACCTCAGCGGGGTGCCGGTCTGGAAGAACCTGTTCCGTGCGATCTTATCGAACGCCGCCGGCCGGAATGCCGATTCATTTGTTCCGGATCGGGCGAGTGGCAGGGTTCGGATCGAAGCGCAGGCACTGCTGGCATTCTATGCGCTTGTTGCAGGAGCAAGCATCTGGCTGCAGTCCATGGTGTTGATCTGGGTTTGGCTGGTGCCGGTGCTGTTGGGGCAACCGTTCCTGCGCGCCTTTCTTCTGGCAGAACATTCCGGCTGTCCCCATGCCGCCAGCATGCTCGACAACACGCGAACGACCTTCACAGCCCGCCTGGTGCGTCTGATTAGCTGGAACATGCCCTACCACACGGAACATCATGTCTATCCGGCAGTGCCCTTCCACAAGCTCCCTGATTTACACCGCCGGATTCAGGCATGGCTGGTCAACACGGAGCCCGGCTATGCCGCATTCCACGAAAAGTATGCGGCAGGTCTCCGGAAGTCTGCTGTAACCCGGCGCCGGGCGTAGCGCCTGTGCGGAAACAGTCTGTCTCAGTCTCTCTTGAGTGGAAGGGTAACGGTGATCTGTAGCCTTTCACCCTCAAGGGTGGCGATGGCGCTCCCCTTGTTTGTGACACAGAGCTGCTTGACGATCGACAGGCCAAGACCGCTGGGATGTTCGTCTTGCGCCCGGGTGCGGCTTTCCGAAACCCGATAGAAGCGATCAAAGAGAAAGGGCAGGCAGTCCGCGTCGATGTCAGGAGCAACGTTGCTGAAGACCAGATCGGCAAAGCCTGCCTGGTCTGATTTTTTGACACTGATTCGGCACGGACCCTCAGCAGACGCATATCTCAGTATGTTGGACAGCAGGTTATCGAAGATCTGCTTCAATGCATTGTCTGAGACGGCGAACCGCCGGTCCTTGAGCCGGTCGGAAACCAGCACCTCAAGTTCGAGCCCTCGCTGCTCCAGTCTGGGCTTCCATCGGTTCCATGCCGCTTCCACGAGATCACTGACCGCGGTAGTGGAATCGGGCTGATCGGCACCGTCGCCCGCAGCGTCGAGCTGCATGGATTCGATGGTGTGGGTCAGAGCGGTCAAATGGCTGAGTTCGCCTGCCATCAGCTTGAAGTAGCGTTCATCGGCCTCAAACACGCCGTCCTCAAGCCCCTCCGTGTATCCGCGGAGGCTGGTGATCGGGGTCCGAAGTTCGTGGCTCAGGTCTGCCATGTATTGATTGCGGCGACGCTCCTCCCTTTCAAGCGCGACGGCAAGAGCATTGAAGGTCAGTGCCAGGTGGCCGACTTCGCCTTTGTCGATTGCCGCGCGCACGCTGTAGTCGCCCTGGCGCAGCCGTTCCGTCGCGCGTGCCAGCAATTTCAAGGGACGGACGATCAGAAATGCGAGCCCGATGGAGGCAAGAATGGCTGCGGCGAGGCCCAGGAACACACTCAGCCAGAGCTGGCGCTCGACGTCCTCCACATACATCGCATGCAGCCTTCCCGGCTCAATGTTGAAGGTGGACATCAGACGCTCGGAGTAAACGTTGCTCTGCTGGAGAAAAACAAAATACCAGGCGGCGGCCAGCGAGATGACAACGGCGACGTTCGCGGCGATAATCTGGAGGGTGAGCCAGGGCCAGTTGTGCAGACGCTTCAAAGTGCTCATCCGGATCGGGCCTATCTCAGGTGGTTGTAAACTTGTATCCGAACCCCCGAACTGTCTGGATCATGCCGCCGGCAACGGCGCCCAGTTTTGCGCGAAGGTGGTGCACATGTACATCAATGGCCTTGGGGCTGACCGCGTGCTCGTTTCCGTAAATGCTGGCGATCAGCGAACTCCGTTCGAAGACCCTGTTCGGCCGGCCCAGAAGCTGCCGCAGGATCTGGTATTCATGCGGTGTCAGTTCTACTGATTGGCCGTCCACAAGGCAGATTGGCTGGCTGTCGTCGAGCGTGATGGGCCCGAATTCGAGCCGTGCCTCCCTAAGCGATTGCCGGCCCGGCGTTCTTCTGAGTATCGCTTCAATGCGCACCAGCAGTTCCCGGGGCGAAAACGGTTTCACCATGTAATCGTCCGCGCCCGCGCCAAATCCGCGAAGGATGTCGGCCTCGTTGCCGAGAGCGGTGAGAAACAGGATTGGTGCAGTGTTGCCCGCCTCGCGCATCGCAGCCGCGATCTCGGTCCCTGATTTGCCGGGAAGCATCACATCCAGGATACAGATATCAAAAACGTGCTCCAGCGCCTGTTTCAGGCCGTGATCGCCATCCGCGACGGTCACGACCTGATGTCCGGCACTTTCAAGATAGGCGCTGTGGAGGTTGAGTATGTTTTCGTCATCCTCGACGACAAGTATCGATGTGGAAGTTTTGATCTCTTAAGGCTCCAAAGCAATCGACTCCCTCGAAGGGGAGCCGAAGCCTAAAGCAATGAAGCAGAAAGCTTCAAGCTAATCCGTCCTGCCGGCGTGAAGCCGGCTGCACCGCCCCGAGGCTGGCTGGCGTGGGGCGGCGCAGGGGCCGGGGGAACTACTGCTTCAGCAGATCCTCCCGGGACGTCGCGAAGATCGTCTTCCAGTTGGCTTCGCCCTTCCTGATCACTGCTTCGGTGTTAGCCAGGAAGAGGTCGTTATGAGCTTTCGGGCTGCTGTTGAGGTAGAGCTGACCGTCGACGATTGCCCAGAGCTCCGGTTTGGTCGGAACCTTCTTGCCCTTGCTCGCACCTGCCGAGCACCATCCGCCATAGGCCGGCGCGTATTTTGCGGGGTTCGCCTGGAAGAGCTTCTGGTTTTCGGCCGATGCGAAGTGCCATGTGGCACCCTGATAGGTCGCCGAATGGCTGGCCGAGCCCTTGGTTGGCTTGCCGGCCGTGTGGTAGGCGACAACGTCGTAGCCGCCGACAACCGCCGCTTCGTTGACGAAGTGCTCGTCTACAGCCAGAGCGCTGGAAACCGGCAGGGCGAAAGCTGCAACCACGGACAGCGCAGCAAACTTGGCAAACTTGTTCATCGAAACTTCCCTTGAATCATTGAGCGTTGTCCGGCTGGTGTCACCATCTGCAATCTAAGCCAGCCGGATAAGAACGATCTAAGGCCCGCAAGTTTTGGCGCGGTTTTGCTAAAATTAAGATTTGGTTAGGAGGCAATGGCCGGGCGGTGCGGTCTACGCTCATTCTGCCAGATTGTGCAGACCGGCAGAATTGCGTAGGTTACGTGCGATATGAACCCGAATAGCGGAGCCTCGAAGGTTCTGCGGGGTGGAACGGATGACGTGTGCTGCGTACCTTGCCGGAAAGAAGCCGGGGATCTTGGTCGTGATCCTTGCTGCGGCTCTTGCGGGATGCTCCAAGGAAAACAGCGTCACCAATTTCCTCTCCAGCACAGCCGACCAGATCAATTCGATCGACACCCGCATCCAGGGCAGTTCGTCTACCGCCAATGCGTGCAATCCGGCGGGCCATATTCCGTCCCTATCAGATCCGGCGACGCGTCTCTCCGGCCGGACGTTCAAATATCTCAGGGGCGAGCGGGCCAAGGGCCTCATCAGTTACAATGCCAACGGCACGTTTGCCTGGCGGAATGAGAAGGCAACCAAGAACGGTACCGGGACCTGGTTTGTCAAAGGCTCCGAACTGTGTGAGGCGTTCGATGCAGGTCCCCACAATGAAGCGGTATCTCCGCGCTGCTGGGTTGTCACCGAGTTTCGCGGTGCCCTGTGCTTCGGCCTTACCCGATTGTCGACGCCCGAGGGCGGGCCGACGGCCAAGACCCTCTACTGAGCGCAAGCTTGCGGGCCTAATAGAACAGACCCGGCAGCCACAGAGCGATTTGCGGAAACACCAGGAGCAGGCCGATCATCACCAGCATGGCGATGACGAATGGGATGGCTCCCACGCTGACATCATTGAAGTTGCCGCCGCGCGCCCTGATCCCATGGACCACATAGAGGTTTATGCCGATTGGCGGCGTGATAAGCGCCGCCTCCATGAGCACGATGATAAGGATACCGAACCAGATCGGATCGAAGCCCATATGCGTGACGATCGGGAACACCACCGGAATGGTGGTGAGCATCATGGAGAGGGTCTCCATGAACATGCCCAGCACCAGATAGAAGGCGACAATAACCAGCATGGTCTGCATGGGAGTCAGCCCCATGGCTTCGATGGCCCCCAGGATGGCCTGGGTAATGCCCATGAACCCGAGCACGAAGTTGAGGAACACGGCGGCCAGGATGATCAGCATGATCGTCGCGGTGGACTTCATCGTGCCCTCGAACGCTTCCTTCAGCATGCTGACATTGAGAGCCCTGTTCCAGGCGGCAATCAGAAGGGCGAACACCACACCGATCGAGGCGGCCTCGGTCGGCGTGGCCACGCCGGCATAGATCGAGCCGACCACGGCCATGAAGAGCAGAACCGGGGGCAGGAGGTCCGGCAGGACACGGAAGCGTTCCGGCCAGCTCGTGTGGACCTTCTCTCCACCCCAGGCCGGCTTCCTGAGGCAGGCAATGGCGATCATGCTCATGAACAGGCAAGCCAGGACGATGCCCGGTATAATTCCTGCCAGATAGAGTTCGGGCACCGATGAATCGGTCAACAGACCGTAGATGATAAGATTGATGGACGGCGGGATCAGGATCCCGAGGGTTCCACCGGCCGCCAGCGAGCCGAGGAACAGGCTCTCATTGTAGTTGCGCTTCTCGATTTCCGGATAGGCCACGGTGCCGACAGTGGCCGCCGTCGCCACGCTGGAGCCCGAGGACGCCGCAAAGATGGCGGACGAGCCGATGTTGGCGTGCATGAGGCCGCCAGGAAGCCAGGAGATCCACTGGATCACGGCGTTGTACATCCTGAGGGCGATCCCTGCGCGCAGCATGATTTCGCCGAGAAGGATGAACATGGGGATGGCGACCAGAATGTATTCGATCGACTGCTCCCAGACGAAGTCGCCCATCATGAGCGAGCGCCGTCCGCGCATGAACATCTCGTCCAGAGAAAGACTGAGTATGCCGAGGACAGCAGCAACGGGCACCGCCGAGATCACCAGGGCGAGTAGAATGATGACAATCAGGAGAGGCATCTATCACTCTCAATGCTTGGTGATGCGGTTGTGGCGAGGGACCTAGACATGGGTCTCCTCGACGATTTCCTCTTCCACCGTTTTGACCCCAGCGATGCGGCTCACGGTCTCCCAGTCGCGGCGGAACATGCTGACGAGCACATAGACCGACAGGAAGGCCAGGCAGACGAAGAAGAAGGCAAGCCCGGATATCCAGAAAATCTGCGGGATCCAGAGTGGGGTTGCGAGCGTGGTCTGGGCGGAGGAGTTGTACTCCCAGTTCTCGGCGAACATGCCCCAGGCGTTGGTCGTCAGCAGGTAGATGTAATAGGTTAGCAACAGGACGCCCAGGAGATCGAGGCAGGCTCTCGTCCTCATGCCCAGACGGTTGTAGAGCGCGTCGATCCGGATGTTTGAGCGTGTGAGCAGGCAGTATCCGTAGGCCCACGTGGTTGCCGCTGCAAAAACGTAACCCGAGATCTCGTCCGCGCCGCTGATGGTGAATCCGAAGATCTTCCGCGACGTCACATCGAACGTCACCATGAACGCCGACAACAACAGGGCGGCGCCGCCAACCCACGTTGCCGCGCGCGAGACCTCGGTCAATCCCTTGTGGATCCTGTCGAGCATGGTGTTGCCGTTCCGGCTCGGGGTATGCACCCGGAAGCACCCGCACGAAGCTCAAAAGAGCTTCACGCGGGCGTTCCAGACATCCGCCCTAACCGGATGCTATTCAGCAGCCGTCATGCCGACGACCTTGCCGATGGTTTCGTTCCACTCATCAGCGCACTTCTTGCCGCAGCGCTTGGCCCAGCGCTTCAGAACAACGTTCTGGGCGATGTCCTTGAGCATGGCCTGATCCTCGGCGCTTGGTGTAATCGGTACCATGCCGCCGGGGTCACCCTTGTCGCAGGGGCCGGCTGCGTTGCAGTCCATACCCTTCTGGTCGAGGCTCTGTTCGAAGGCCCAGATTTGGTCTTCCAGCTTCTTGCCCTCGGCCAGGATCAGGTCCTGGGTTTCCTTGCTGAGGTCGTTCCACAGATCCATGTTGATGGCGGTGAAGGTTGCCGCATAACCCACGCGGACCCGGATGTTGTGGGTCACGACCTGCCACCACTTGGCGTTATAGGCCGGCATGGTTCCGGTGATGCCGCAGTCGGCAACACCCTTCTGCAGGGCAGGGACCACTTCGGCGAACGCGATGGTCACAGCGCTGGCGTTCAGGCCTTCGATGAAGTCGCCGAGGGTACGGCTATAGGTGCGGATCTTTTTGCCGGCCAGGATCTTGAGCGGGATTTCCGTGACCGACTTGTCTTTCATGTTGCACCACAGCTGCTGGCTGGGGAACGTGTAGATATTGATGAGCTTGGAGTTATATTTTTCTGCAACTTCCCGCTCGATGATCGGGCGGTAGGCATCGACGGCCTTCCTGTATGTCTCGTAGTCCTGGATGACGCCGGCAAGGTCAATTCCCTCCAGAGCCGGGCTGGCCTTCGCGCTGTAGGAGGTTAGCGCGTGGACGGCATCATAGGCGCCCTTCTTCAGGCCGGACATGATCTCGTAGCCTTTCAGACCCAGTTCCGTCTGCGGCTTGATGTTGGCCGTCAGCTTGCCGCCGGAAGCCTTTGGAAGGATTTCGCTCCAGAACTTGCTTTCGAACTCTTTGTAGTTTTCCAGGAAACCCCAGGTTCCCACCACTTCAAACTTGTACTCGTTGATCTCTGCCTTTGCCGCAGTCAGACCCGCGGCCAGCGCGCCGGCGGCAACAGCGCCGGCAATCCATTTTTTTCCCCTGAACATCGTCACGTCCTCTCTCTTCTGAATGCCAGCGCCTCGAAGCCGACCGGCCCCTTAAAACTGTGGTTCTCCCGCCAGCTTGCTTTTGACTTCTATTCTCTCCCGGATGAGAATGCCGCACGGAAGTATGGCGCATTGGCCAACGGGGGGTCAAGGCGCGGACCAGTCGATTGACACAACCTGAGAGACCAAAAAAATGCCGAGAGTTAGCGAAGTTGGGCCCGAAAGCCTTCCAGATGACGCAGCGGCGATCTTTCAAAGATACGTTACGGAATACGGCCCCTTTGGGAATCAGGCGAAGATCTTTGCCCATCGCCCGCCCGCGGTCCGGCACATCATGGGTTTGCTCCTCGATCTTGCGGACGAACAGGTGCTGCCCAAGCGATATCTTGAGATTGGTCTTGTCGTGGTGTCGAAGTTGAATGAATGCGAGTATTGCGTTGCGCATCACGCACCGCGCCTGACCAGTCAGGGCTTCCATCCGGAGGCCGCCGCAAGAATTCTGGACGACGAAGTCCCTGGCTTCGATGAAGTCGATATGCTGGTGCGCGACTATGCAGTGCAGGTCACGAACAACTTTCAGTACATGCGGGATGCGATTTTCGTTGAGCTGAAGAAGCATTTCACCGAGCCCCAGATCGTCGAACTCACTCTGCGGATAGCGCTTTGCGGCTTCTTCAACCGGTTCAATGACGCTTTGCAGATCTCCATGGAGGATGGTGTTGAGGAGGAGATGGAAGCGCTTGGTGTTGGGGTGGAAGCTGCTGAGTAGCTGACCGGTTCCGAGCGTGGCCGGGCAGGTTTAATCTATTAGAGTCGAAGCTTCGGGAAGGCTTGTTCCGCAGTCATGGAGTTTACGCGTGAAAACGAACCGGACGAGATGCGCGCTTTCTTCGAAGAATTCGGCTACCTCGTCCTTCGCGGCTTCTTCTCACAGGCACATGTTGAGCGGGTGAACGCTGAGATCCGGTTTGCGCTTTCGACGGGAAGGACATGCTTTCCCGACACGACGGTGGATGTTCTGGCACCGTCGGAGTACCAGGCGCCGCTTAGTGAAATCGATGCTCAAGACCTCGAGCATCCTATCAAGATCAACGACATCTACCAGACGTCCGACATGGTGCTGCGGACATGCCGGGAGCGTGACCTGATCCGTATTCTATCGATGTTGCTGGAAGGGACGCCAATCGTGATCAACACCTTGAACCTGATCCATGGCAGCCAGCAGTCCCTCCACAACGATTCTTGGTTCATGCCTCCGCCGAGCCAGGGCCGGATGGTTGCCGCTTCGATCTGTCTTGACGATATCACCGAGGAAAACGGACCGGTGTTTTATCTGCCGGGAAGCCACAAGCTCAGCCCGGTCTGCTTTGACGGCGGGCGACGCGCGGTGAGGGGCGCAAGCGAAATAAAGGCGGTACGTACAGACGTTGAGAAACGCGCCGGAGGCGGGAAGTTCGAGCACCGTCAGTTTACCGCGGAGGCCGGAGACGTGCTGATCTGGCACGGCGAATTGCTTCATGGGGGCGCACCGATCAGGGACAAATGCCAAACGCGCCGAACCCTTGTCACCCACTACTGGTGTGCACAAGATGTCCGGGATGGGAAACTCGCATTCGAGAACGGGGAACCCCTCTATCTGATTAAACGAAAGGGAATCGGTCGCCTGATCGCCAAATTCCCCGCCTTGGGCCGGACCCTGCATCGCCTCTCTGTCAGGAAGGCCGCTCACTGATGGCGGCGACGGGCTGGCAGGTCGGTGTTGATGTGGGCGGTACATTCACTGACGTTTTTGCCGTTGAAGCGGCTTCGGGCCAGTCGGTGTCGCACAAGGTGCCATCGACACCCCATGACCCGTCCGAGGCGATTGGCAACGCGCTTGCGCTGTTGCAGGACCGGTTTGGTGTGGACGTCTCAGCCATTGAGGAGTTCGCGCACGGCACGACTGTGGCCACCAATGCTCTTATTCAGCGGAAGGGCGGAAGGATCGCACTCATCACCACAAAGGGATTTCGCGATCTGCTCACAATCGGACGGCAGGTCCGGCCACTCATCTACGATCTGCAGGCGGACTACCCGGATCCCCTGGTGCCGCCTGACCTCAGGATCGAGGTTGAGGAACGGGTCGGCTCGCGCGGGGAGGTCCTGACTGCCCTCAGCGAAGATGAGATTGAACGAGCAGTCGAGGCCGTACGGGCACTACAGCCGGACGGCGTTGCCGTGTGTCTCCTGTTCTCATTTCTGAATTCGTCGCACGAACAACGATTGGCAGAAGTGCTGCGAGAGCGGTTCGAGGGCGTGCATGTCTCCACAAGCGAGGAGGTGCAGCCCGTGTTTCGGGAATATGAGCGCTTCTCCACGACGGTTCTCAATACGTATCTGCAACCGGTGATGAGCGGATATCTTGCATCCATCAGCCGGATCGTGGGGGGCGCGGCCCGGCAGGCTGACATTGGCATCAACCAGTCTTCCGGCGGGCTGATGTCTGCGGCCCAGGCAGCGCGCTTTCCGGTGCGGACTGCACTCTCCGGGCCTGCGGCCGGCGTCGTGGGCGCGATTGATGCAGCGGGCCGCTCAGGGCACACGGCGCTGATCACCCTGGATGTAGGCGGAACCTCCACCGATGTCTGTTACGTTCGCGACGGATCGGTCCCACTGTCCTACTCGCGTCATGTGGCCGGATTTCCGATCAGGCTGCCGTCGGTGGACGTGAATGCCGTCGGAGCTGGAGGTGGGTCGCTGGCCGAAATTGGCCCTGATGGACTGATGACGGTTGGTCCTCTCAGTGCAGGCGCAGTTCCAGGTCCGGCCTGCTATCGCCGCGGCGGAACGCTTCCGACGGTGACTGACGCAAATCTCGTCCTGGGCCGTCTCCCGGAAGAAATCGCCGGCGGGGACATGACGATTGATCTTTCCCTGGCGCGTGAAGCCCTTGCGCCGCTGGCCGAGACGTTCGGTGTCAGCGTGGAACAGGCGGCGATCGGCGCCTTGCGTATCGTCTGCTCGAACATGGTTCGGGCGATCCGCGCGGTTTCCGTGGAGCGGGGGCATGATCCACGGAGCGCCGCTCTTGTCCCTTATGGCGGGGCAGGGGGGCTGCATGCAGTGGAGGTTGCCGAGGCGCTAGGCGTTTCGACGGTTCTTGTGCCCCCGGGTCCGGGCATTCTGTGCGCCCGCGGTCTGATGGTGGCCGATCGCAGCGAAGTGTTCACGGCGACGCGGCGAGTTAGACTGGACGGTGACCTGAGCGATCTTTCGGTGCTGTGTGCAGGATTGAAAGCGGAATGTGACGCATGGCTTGCCGCGCATGACAAGGCTGGAACCGTGGACGCCATCGCCGACATGCGGTTTGTCGGCCAGAACTACGAGTTGGCGGTGGGCTTCGATGCAGATGCCGCGTGGAACCAGGGTGATGTCGATGACATCAGGCAGGCATTTCTGGCCGAGCACGAAAAGGCTTACGGCCACGCCGATGCCGGTATGCCCGTGGAAATTGTCAGCCTGCGCCTGACGGCGCGCGTTGCGGCGGGTGATCTTCAGACCGGCAGGGGACAGGCTCCGCCGCCATCCGGGTCTGGCGGCACGCGTCGTGTCTGGTTTGACGAAAACGGAGCGGAAGACACGCTCATTGTCTGGCGCGACGAGATGAGGATTGGTGAGAGGCTTCCCGGTCCCGCCGTGATCGAACAGTCGGACGCAACTACCCTGGTATGGCCCGGTTGGGTTGCAGTCCAGGACGAGGCGGGCAACCTTGTGCTGGAGAAAGCCGGATGAGCATTGACGCATTTTCTCTCCAGATCGCCTGGAACGGTCTGCGTTCTATTTGCGATGAGGCCTTCCTTTCCCTGATGCGGTCGTCGTTTTCGACCAACATCAAGGAACGTCACGACCATTCGACGGCGGTTCTTGATGCGGATGGCCGACTGGTCGCACAGGCGGAACTGTCCCTGCCCATCCATCTTGCCTCCATGACAGGGATGATCGAGGCGCTGGTTGAACGCTATGCCGGCCGGATGCAGCCGGGTGATATCTATTGCGCCAATGATCCGCATGTTGCCGGCGGAACCCATCTGCCGGACATCAACCTGGCTGCGCCCGTGTTCCACGAAGGTGAGCTGGTCGGTTTCGTCGCCAATATCGCCCACCACGCCGATGTCGGCGGGGCTGCGGCCGGCTCCATGTCGGGCGGGCTGACGGAAGTCTGGCAGGAAGGGGTGCGCATCCCGCTTGTCAAGCTGGTCTCTGCCGGAGAAATGCAGCGCGACGTTCTGGATCTCATGCTGCTCAACATGCGCCTGCCGCAGGAGCGCCTGGGCGACCTCAACGCACAGATTGCTGCCTGCAGGCTTGCGGAAGGGCGGCTCGGTCAGATGGCGTCCGAGCTCGGCCCGGATAAGCTCAACGTCGTCTACGGGGAAATCCTGAGCCGGTCCGAACAGAGGATGCGCTCTGCCATCTCCGCCTTTCCGGACGGTGTCTACACCTTTGAGGACGTGCTCGATGACGATGGCGCGGGAATGCAGGACCTGCCGATCAGGCTCAGGGTTTCCAAGTCGGGAGATTCGATCAGTTTTGATTTTACCGGCTCATCGCCTCAAGCCATGGGCAATGTGAACCTGACCTACAACGCTGTTCAATCTGCGGTTTTCTACAGTCTGAAGGCTCTGCTGGACCCGGAGCTGCCAAACAACCAGGGGGTCTTTGCGCCGGTTGAGATCATCGCGGAAGAAGGCTCGCTGCTGAACTGCCGTCCTCCCGGCGCGGTCGCGCTTCGGGCCAATACCTGCCAGCGTGTGGTCGATGTGGTCCTTGGGGCACTCGGGCCCGGCCTGCCGGAGCGCGCCATCGGCGCGGCCAACGGCGCTAACACGTCCGCGGTTTTTGCCGGCAACGATCCGGAGACGGGCGAGGGCTACGTTTACCTGGAGACGCTTGGCGGCGGCATGGGCGCACGCTTCACCAAGAACGGCAAGGATGGTGTTCAGGTGCACATCACCAATACCTCAAACCTGCCGGTTGAAGCGATCGAAATGGAATACCCGCTCCGCGTTCTGGAGTATTCCCTGCGCAATGGAAGCGGCGGAAACGGGCGCCACCGCGGCGGCATGGGACTGCGCCGGGTGGTGACACCCGTTGGCCATGATGCCGTGTTCTCCGGCGTCGGCGAGCGCTTTCGCCATACACCCTGGGGCTTTGACGGCGGCGAGCCGGGCGCCACCGGCGAGTTTCACATGATAGCGCCTGACGGAACGGAGAACCGGCTGCCCAACAAGTCGTTGAGTCTTCCCCTGAAGGAAGGTCATGCGGTGATCATCGAAACCCCCGGTGCAGGCGGCTATGGCAAGCCCGACGACTGAGCGCTTTCCCGGCACACCATGGCGGCACGCGTTCTGGTCGCCCTAGCACGAAACGTCGGCTACGGCCGCACCGAAACTGCTGATGAAATTCACAACGGCGTATTGCAGGAAGCGGCTGTCCGGAACCTCTTTGGCGATGTCCGCCTGCACTTGGCTCGCGAGCGCCCTGACGCCCAGCGAGCAGATTGTCTTGCTTTGCAAGACTGCCATGCCAAGACTCAGAGCGCGCTCCAGAACTTCATCTCCCGACTGACCGGAGTTTTTCGAGCAATCGGTGAAAAGACACTCAGCTCCGCGTTGAAGACCCGCCAGAACGAGTGCCGCGCCGATTTCTTCGATCACGCCGAAATGGGCAACCTTGACGCTCCATTCGCCCGGGTCGTTGGTCGCGTTGAAGGCATGAAGATAATACTTCGCCGCCGCACCCGATGGCGGAACCATCAGAATTTCAGGCTTGTGGCCGGGCTCTGCCGGGCTGGCCGCGACGATGTCGGACAATTGCGCCTGCAGGTAAGTCCCGCTGGACACGTGCCGGGAGACCGTCGCATCAACGTCACCGCTGCCCTTGGTCCGCTTGACGCCTATGATCGCGATCGTTCCACTCGGCACGCGAAAAGGAAAAACGATGTGACGGTACTGATCCCCCGGGCTGTGGGAGAAACTGGCACCTCCGCCAGCCTTGAGATGTATTGTTGAAATGTTTGCGTCCTGCGCGACTGCGCGTGATGCGAACGACGTCAGGATTACACATGCCAATATAATACGAAAAAACATTATTCCTCCTAAAAAATAGTTTTGAATCTATTGCTTATTTTAGAAAATAAAGTACGGCGTTTTTGAGGCGACATATAAGATTCAGTGTTACAGCTATGTATTATGACAGTATAAAAGAAAATGCAATAATGACCCGCGAAGGGCAGGTTCAAGGACGGGAATTTGACCGATAGTTTATCTGCCCGACTAAGCGCGCGGTAAGTCGTTTATCTATGGCAGGGCAGCAGCAGAGGCTGATCGCGTCGCCATTGGCGTCGGCGGAAGAGCCTTGTCGAAAGTACTGCGGTATCCTAGCGGTCTTCCCACTTCGGTTCGCGTTTCTCCACGAAGGCGCCGATGCCTTCTTCGGCGTCCTTGAACAGCATGTTCTGGACCATGACGTCCGAGCAGTAGGCGTAGGCGTCCTCAATAGGCAGCTCGCGCTGGCGGTAGAACGCCTCCTTTCCGACGGCGAGAACGGCAGTCGACTTCGAGGCAATCGTCGTCGCGAGCGCATCCGAAGCTGCGCGCAGTTCCTCATCCGGAACTACCCGGTTGACGAGCCCGAAACGGTACGCGGTTTCGGCGTCCATCATGTCTCCGGTCAGCAGCATTTCCATCATGTGCTTGCGCGAGACGGAACGGGAGATCGCCACCATCGGCGTGGAGCAGAACAAACCGATATTGACCCCTGGCGTACAAAACCGGGCATTTTCAGACGCAACCACCAGATCGCAGCTGGCCGCGAGCTGACAGCCTGCAGCGCTGGCAATGCCGGCAACTTCCGCGATCACCGGCTTCGGGCTGTGCATCACTGTCTGCATGACGTCGGAACATGTGGCCATCAGCCACTTGAAGTACGCGCGGCCGCGATCTTCGTCCTGGCGCCTGGCCGAGACTTCCTTCAGATCATGTCCGGCCGAGAAAGCAGGGCCGTTTCCGGCAAGTACGACGCACCGCACATCCTTGTCTTCGGACGCTTTTTCCATTGCGCTCTTGAGCTCGGCGAGCATGGCCTCAGACAGGGCGTTGCGGGCTTTCGGCCGGTTCAAGGTAAGGCGCAAGACCCCCTCACTCAGGTCGTTCAGAATGATCGCTTCTGCTTGCAGGTTCTGCGGCTGTACGTTCATGGCCGGCTCCATCTCGGGTCTGACCGCTTAACTAGCCGATGCGGTCCCGTTGTGCAAAAGCTGACTTGCGCCGGGTGCATGCTGCGGATACCGGTGTGCTCCAACAACGAAGGCAAGCCACTATGTCTGCATCGGCAACAAAGTTGAAGTGGAACAAGGACCAGGTCATGACCTGGCTCCGCCGCGAGTTTCCGCAGGCCTTTCTGCACGGCGGAGACTATGAGATTGTGGAACTCGAGCCGGGGAGGGCGCGGGTTCGCTGTGTGCTGGACGACACTGCATTGCGTCCGGGTGGGACGGTGATGGGCCCCGCCATGATGCGGGCCGCCGACATCACCTGTTATGTCGTCCTGCTGGCCCACGGCGGTGAGGCCGCCGGCGCATCGGTCACGACCAACATGTCCATGAGCTTTCTCAGAAAGCCTCCGCCGGGAGACATCGAGGCCGATGTCAGCGTTCTGAAACATGGCCGCACCCTCGTTGTGATGGATGCCAAGGTGTATTCCTCAGCTTCCGGCGAGCTGATCGCCAACTCGGAAATGTCCTACTTCAACTCTGTGAGGTAATATAATACCTCATACTTAAACGACTGATTTTGCGTAAAAATCGCGCTCTTTTTGTTGACATACCGAGATGCAGGCTGTAGAAGCCGCTTCGAATTTCGCGGTGGGTGCTGCGCGCGTCCGCCCTGTATCGATCTAACCCCAGGATTTCACCGATGAAAACCTATTCTGCGAAGCCCGCAGAGGTGGACAAGAAGTGGCTGGTTGTTGACGCCGACGGTCTCGTCGTCGGACGCCTCGCCGCGCTCATTGCCGCCCGCTTGCGCGGCAAACACAAGGCGACCTTCACGCCACACATCGACTGCGGCGACAATATCATCGTGGTCAATGCCGAAAAGGCCGTCCTGACCGGCAACAAGCGTGCGGCCAAGACCTACTACCGTCACACTGGCTATCCCGGTGGCATCAAATCCATCACGGCGGACAAGGTGCTGGACGGTAAATATCCCGAACGCGTTATTGAAATGGCCGTCAAGCGGATGATGCCCGGCGGCCCCCTGAGCCGTGCACAGCTCAAGAATCTCAAAGTCTATGGTGGCCCGGACCACCCGCACGAGGCCCAGAAGCCTGAGGTGCTCGACATTGCCGGACTCAACGGCAAGAACAAGAGGACAGCCTGATGTCTGAGACCGAAACAACGACACTCTCCGATCTCGGTGAAGCCATGGGCGTCACGCCGGTCGAGGAGGCCGCGCCTGCCGAGCCGCAAATTGACGAACACGGTCGCTCCTATGCCACCGGCAAGCGTAAAGACGCTGTTGCCCGCGTCTGGGTCAAACGCGGCAACGGGATCGTCACCGTCAACGGCAAGGAACTCAGCACGTATTTTGCGCGTCCGGCCTTGCAGATGATCCTGCGGCAGCCGCTTGAAGCCACCGGCCGCGCAAGCGAAATCGATGTGGTGTGCACGGTCAAGGGCGGTGGGCTCTCAGGTCAGGCCGGTGCCGTACGCCATGGTATCTCGAGGGCCCTGACTTATTTTGAGCCCGATCTGCGACCGGTGCTCAAGAAGGGCGGCTTCCTGACGCGCGATTCCCGCGTCGTGGAGCGAAAGAAATACGGACGCCGCAAGGCCCGCAGAAGCTTCCAGTTCTCCAAGCGCTAACGCGCAAGAACGGAAAACTGGCAGAAGAAACGCCGGGCCCTTCGGGTCCGGCGTTTTTCTTTGTGAGAATGAAGGAAAAGAGTTAGCGCTTGTTGTTCTCAGGATCCTTGCCAGGGGCCGCAAAGTTGTTCTGGTCCGGCTTGGCGGTCGCCGGAAGGATGTCGATGCGGTCAGACTTGATCTGCCAGTTGACCCGCTGGGG
>JBCCEL010000026.1:0-30439 GCA_039030315.1 Pseudomonadota bacterium | reverse complement strand
GACGGCACGGTCTACCGGCTCGACCGGGACAATTTCCGCTGGATCGGCGGCAACGACACCTCCGGCATCTGGATGCGCGAGCAGGCGGAAAAGCTGGGCCTGAAGGCCTGGGTCCGCTCCTCGACCGACCAGATGCACAACATCGCAGTGCAGGGTCCGAATTCCCGGGACATCCTGAAGAAGATCATCTGGACATCACCGAACAGGACGCCGCTTGAGAGCCTGGAGTGGTTCCGCTTCACCGTCGGCCGTATCGGAGATTTCCACGGCGTGCCGGTCGTCGTTTCCCGCACCGGCTACAGCGGCGAACTGGGCTACGAAGTGTTCTGCCATCCGCGCGATGCGGAAACCGTGTTCAATGCCGTTTGGGAAGCCGGTCAGGAGTTCGATCTCTCACCGCTCGGCCTGGAGGCGCTGGACATGGTGCGCGTCGAGGCCGGTCTGATTTTCGCAGGCTACGAGTTCTCCGATCAGACCGACCCCTTCGAAGCTGGGATCGGTTTCACGGTCCCACTCAAGTCCAAGACGGAAGACTTCATTGGCCGCGAGGCGCTGATCCGGCGCAAGGAGCATCCCTCGCGAAAGCTGGTGGGTCTGGAGATCGAGTCCAACGATGTGGTTGGTCAGGGCGACTGCGTCCATGTCGGCCGCCCTCAGATCGGCGAGGTCACCAGCGGCATGCGCTCACCGCTCCTGAAGAAGAACATCGCCCTTGCCCGTATCGATGTGGCCCATGCCGATCTCGGCACCGAGGTCGAGATCGGCAAACTGGACGGCCACATCAAGCGGATCCCCGCCAGGATCGTGCGCTTCCCGCACTACGATCCGGAGAAGACGCGCCCGCGCTCGTGAGGTCACGCCCTCCAGAAGGGCTTTGAGGCTTCCAGCCGGGCGGCTTCCCGGCTGATTCCAACGTCGTCCAGCTCGCGCCGGGTGAGGCCCGCGAGATGGCGGCGCTGGGTTGCGCGCTCGCTCCACACATTGAGCGTGCTGATCATTTGCGCGAAGAACGGCTTTCCAGCCGTAACCGAAATTGTGTGCTGACGGGTTGTGTGAGCCAGTGTGGTCATTTGCCTTTCTCCTTTGAATTCGGGTTTCGTTGCGCCTGATATTGGCCAAACCAGATCCCTTTTCAAACGGAAAGAATTTGCCTATAGGCTAAGAAATTTTGAGCCTCATAGAGCGAGTGCATCATGCGCCTTCCTCCCCTCAATGCCATCCGGGCCTTCGAAGCGGCGGCCCGGCTGAACGGCTTCGCCCGCGCGGCAGAAGAACTGAACGTCACACCGGCCGCGGTCAGCCACCAGATCAAGGTGCTGGAGGATCATCTCGGTCTCCAGCTCTTCAACCGGCTTCCCAGGGGTCTCGAAATCACTGCTGCCGGTCAGGAACTGTTGCCGAATGTCGCCAGGGGCTTTGCCCATCTGGCGCGGGCCGTCGGTGCGGTCACGGGCGGCCAGCTGGCCGGACAGCTGACGGTCAACGCGGCCCCGTCCTTTGCCACGCTCTGGCTCACCCCGCGCCTGGGCTCTTTTGCCGAGGCCTATCCCGACATAAAGTTGCGTTTGCTCGCCTCGGAAAAGGCCCCCGATCTCGACCAGGGGCAGGTGGACGTACGCATCCCCTACAGCATCGGGCGGTTTCCCGGGCTGAAGGCAAAGCTGTTGATGCCGGACACCATCTTCCCGGTTTGCTCTCCCTCCCTGCTCAACCAGAAACCGCTCAGACGGTTCTCGGACCTCAGAGAGCATACTTTGCTGCATGACATCGATACCGGTTCCGATGAACCGACGATGACCTGGGCCAGATGGCTACGGGACGCGGGCATAGAGCCGGGCCCGTCCGCCCGGCACATCGAGTTCGGCAATTCGATCCTGCTGACGGAAGCGGCGGTGCAAGGACAGGGTGTTGCCCTGGGGCGCTCCTCACTGGTCCGCTCCCACCTGGAGACAGGCCGCCTCGTGCGTCCCTTCAAGGTCTCAAGGCCCGGCGACTACGCCCACTATTTCGTGACCAGCGAGGCCGGAGCCGAGCACCCACGGGTCAAGGTGTTCCTTGACTGGCTGGAGCGGGAGGTGAGGAATGACGACTTTGAGTAAAGCCGCAACGGCCTGATACTGTGAGCGGCACACTGAGACGGAGGAGATGTCACAATGCCAGTACGCGCGATTATTGAAGGTCAGCCCGTGCTTCTCGTCATTGATATCCAGCAAGGTGATTTCGATCGCCAGGATCATGACACCGGCAAGCGCGAAGATGACGGGATCCCCACAATGCCAGGGTATTTTGAGCGCATCAGCCGGACAAGGAAACTTGTGGATGCCGCCCACGAAACCGGCGTGCCGATTGTCTTTGTAAAGGAAATCCACCGCCCGGACCATGTGGACTTCGGCAGAGAGCTCGATGGCAACGAGGACGTGCACTGCATCGAGACGGACCCGTCGACCGAGGTGGCGCGCGAGATGGATTGCCGGTCGACCGACTACGTCATCGGCAAGCGGCGCTATTCCTGCTTCTTCGGCACGGACCTGGAAATCCTGCTCAAGGGCCTGAAGGCAGATACACTGGTTCTTACGGGCGGACTAACGGACGTCTGTGTCCATTACACCTTCGTCGACGGACACCAGCACGACTATTTCTGCCGCGTCATTGAGGACTGTGTCGGCGGCTCCAGCCGGCGGGCCCATGAAGGGGCGCTGGAGGCCATGGAGTATCTCCAGACCGGCGCCCGCCGCTCACTCGATGAAATGATCGCCGCCTTCAACGCACACAGCGCTGCCCGGCCGGCGGCCTGACCTCGCCGTTGCCGGCAAACCGAAGCTGGCTTTCGCCCCGTTGATGGTTCGGCACCCAGGTTGTTCTGCCTTGATGACGCCGGGCAAAGCAGGTGATAATTCTTGCCGTGCGGACGGCCGCTTTCAGCGGCGGAGGAGATGGGGTCGGGGAATGCTCAGCCGGGAAATCCAGTCAGCTTCAATATGCCTGGCATCGCTTCTGTTGTGCGTTGCCGGCCTCTGGCCATCTGCGTCCCGAGCCGCCCATGACGATCAGCCGTCCCGCCAGTATGTCTGGGAGCAGACCTGCCGGCATCCGCTGCCGGAGGAAGGTTCATTCACTCCTCAGGAACAATGGGCATGGCGCGAACGGATCTGCATAGGCAAACCGGCAAATCTGCGCGAGTTCGCGGCAGCGGACACCGCGGACTGCGAAACCGACAAGCACCGCGACTGGCAGGAAGCCCAGGTCCTGAGCCCGAAGTTCCTGGCAACGATCTTCTTCACCGAGCCGTTCAGATCGGCTCCGCCGGCTCCGCGCATCCAGATCACCTGCGCCTGGGTCAAGGAGGATCTGAACTTCTCCAACTACACACTGCCCATGGAGCTCTGGTTCGACGACAGCCGGTTCGATGGGACGGTGGAACTGACCGGCCTGCGCGTGGAGCAGTCCCTGACCTTCGATGGCTCCAGATTCGCCAAGGCGATAAATGCGCGCAATCTCGCGGTGGCGGTGGACCTGCGCATGCGCCGGGCCCAGCTGCCCTCGCTGCTCTTGCGCGGCGCGCATCTGGGCGGGTCACTGACCCTGTCCGGTATCAAGATTTCTCAAAGTTTCAGCGCGCGCTCGGCGAAGATCGACCATGCGGTCCTGCTCGACGGCGGCGCCCGCCTCAATTTCGCCGATCTCTCCAATGCCGAAATCGGCCGCCAGATCTCCTTCAAGCGCAGCCAAGTCACAGGCAAGCTTGTGGCCCACGGCATGTCGGTCAAGGGTGACGTTCTGATGAACGGGGCGGCCGTGTTCAATACGGTCAATTTGCAGAGTTCGACCATCGGTGACGGCCTGGCGGTCGACACGGCCAGAGTTTCCGGGCTGCTGGATATCACCAACGCAAAGATCAACGGCGAGCTCACCCTCAACCTCGGCGATCAGCCTCCCGGGGACGTGGCCTGGGGACCTGGGGCCAGCTTCATCCTCCAGAACACGACCATCGGCGCCCTCAATGACAGCCGGACCGCCTGGTTCTACAAGGACAGGCCCAACAACTTCATTCCGCTCGATCTCAAGGGCTTCACCTATGCAACGCTCGGCGGCATTGGCGAAGGCAACAGCGAGAACATGGCACAGCGGGAGGTGGACTGGCATCTCGGCTGGCTGCAGGCACAGACCAATACCGAAAACCTCTTCACGCCCCAGCCCTACCAGCAACTCGCCAAGGTGGTCGGCGAACTGGGCTTTGCGTCAAAGCGCGACGAGATTCTCTACGCCATGCGTGACAGCGAGCGCACGTCGAACAACATCTCGGCCGGCCGCAAGACGTGGCTCACAATGCAATGGCTGGTGATCGGCTACGGTTATGAAAACCTCAGAGCGCTCGTGCCCTTCGGCTTGCTCGTGTTGTTCGGTGTCTGGGCCGGACGATTTGCGGAAAGCACCCGGAAGATCTCGCCGCTCAAACGCTTCTGGTTCAGCCTGGACCGCGCCCTGCCCTTCGTCGAACTCGGCCTTGCCAACGACATCGAGCCGCCGAAGAACTGGGTGGGCAGCTACTACTACATCCACGCCATTCTCGGTTTCATCCTGGCGTCATTCCTGTTCGCCGGACTGACCGGGTTCGCTGGATAAACGACAACGGCCCGCCTCGCGAGGCGGGCCGCATCTTCGCGACGGCAATCCGGCACCGATCAGGCGTCGGAGCTGATCCAGTCTGCAAGGGCACTTTTCGAAGCGGCACCGATCTTGGTGGAGGCCACTTCGCCGTCCTTGAACATCATCAGGGTCGGGATGGACCGGATACCGTACTTGACCGGCACACCCGGGTTATCGTCGATGTTGATCTTGGCGATCGTCACCTTGCCGTCCAGATCCGACGCCAGCTCTTCCAGAGCCGGGCCAATCTGTTTGCAAGGCCCGCACCACTCCGCCCAGAAATCAACCACCACGGGCTGATCTGACTTCAGGACCTGCTCTTCAAAGTCGGCATCCGTGACCGCAATTGTATTCGACATCGGTGTTCCTCTTCGTCGTGCCGCACACCGGTATTGGGCGGCTTTTTCTATCTTCCGGAACGTAGGGACCGGGGCCCGCAAGGTCAAGGTGGGCAGGCTGGCGGTCCACCACATTCACGTGAAGGCGCCATCCATAAGATCGGCCGGAATTTCCATGGCATGAGCGTTGTAGGTCCAAACAAGCCAGGCCCTGACGTTTCTGCCGGGATAGATGGAGTTCAGCACTGCCCGGTAGGCCGCCAGCTGACGAATGTAGACAGCCGCAACGTCACCGGCGCTGGCCGGCGGCGGACGGTTGGTCTTGTAGTCGGCAAGCAGAACCTCGTCCTCTTTCACCACAAGCCGGTCGATCACGCCGGAGACCACGACGGGCGCACCTGTCGCGTGAGCGAGGTCGATCTTGCCGGTCACCGGCACCTCGCTCAAACCGCCCTTTTCAAACAGGGCAGACAGGACCGGGTCGGGGGAGTTGAGGAGCTGTAGAACCTCGTCAATCACGCCGTCACGGGCGGAATCGCCAAGCTCTCCGCCACGCAGATCGACAAAATGCCGGGCGGCCCGAGCGCGCTGATCCGCGTCCAGGTCCGGCAGGGACTGCAGCAATTGATGGATCAGTTGTCCACGCAGAAAGCGGCTCTCGTCGGCGCCGGAGAGCGGCGAGGCCGCCGGCTGCTCCGCCAGGCGCGCAGTGACCCCTCCCTCGCCAAACTCAAGGTCAAGGCGGGAAGGGGACAATGGCTTCGGTTCGGCGGGCTCGGACGGTGCCTGGCGCAGCATCCAGGGCTCCGGTCTCTCGGCCTGGATTGCGACGCTCGTGCCCTCCTCATCGTCCCGGACGGCGGCTTCCTGGTTGGCGGACCAGCGTATCACGCCGCCACCCACATCCTCTCCCACGGTCTCCAGAGCACTCCTGACCAGTTCGTACCAGCATTCCGCCCGCGGACTTGAGCGGCCTTCCGCGCCGGCGACATAGAGCCGGTCCCTGGCCCGGGTCATGGCGACATAGAGCAACCGGTTTTCCTCTTCCATCCGGCGCTCCAGATAGGCCTCGCCCAGACGGACCACGGCGTCCGGCTGGCGCTCGCTGCCCAGCTTCCAGACCGGAACTCCGGAGGCGAACTTGAGCACCGGCGGGGTTTTGCCCTTGTCGGGAAGCCGGGTTGTGTCCGGCAGAATGACGACGTTCGCCTCCAGGCCCTTTGCGCCGTGAACGGTCATCACGCGCACCTCGTTGCGCCCCTGGTCCATGTCCCGCTTGATTTCGGTATCCCCCTCGCCCAGCCACGAGATGAAACCATGCAGGGCCGGCGGATGCGTTTGCTCAAAATCGAGGGCAAGGGCAAGAAACTCATCCAGCACATCGTGGACCTCGGGCCCCAGGCGTGCGGCAAAGCGTTTTCGCGCACCGCCGCCTTCCAGGACCTCGCTGAAAAACTCGTAAGGCTGGCTGTAGCGCGCCAGGCGCCGCATGCGCGCCAGTTCAGAGCCAACGTTAGCAAACCGGCCCGAACTGGCCAGCGCCTGCCACAACGTTCCATCGCGCGTCGCGCACAGGTCCGTCAGGTCATCATCGTCAAGGGCACCTCCCTCGGGTCGCTCGACGACCGGGCTCTTCAGCACGCAGGCCAGGGAATAATCGTCCTGCGGCAGATGCATGACCCTGGCCAGCGCCACCAGATCCATCACCGCGATATGACTGTTGACCGTGAGCCGGTCGGCCCCAGCAACCGGGATGCCCGCCTCCCGGAGGAACCGGACGAGCGCGTCGGCCAGCACCGTGCGGTTGCGCACCAGGATAAGGATATCGCCAGGCTTGACGGGCCGTCCGCGGGGGATGAGTTCCTCGCCCGAATCGAGCCAGCCGCGGATTGTCGCGGCGACGTGCCGGGCAAGACGGATGCGCGGGTCGGACCTGGCGGGCGCGTCGACCGGATCATATGGATCGCGCTCTTCCACCTCCTCTCGCTCAAACAGAGGCCACAGTTCCACAAGCCCGGCCTGGCGCTCCCGGTTGGCGATATGGTCGATCTCCGGCTCCGCCATGCCGCGCCGCGCCATTGGATTCTGGAAAACCCGGTCGACGATGTCCAGCACGCGCTGGGTGGAGCGGAAGGAAATGTTGATGCGGACATCCTCAAAAGCCGCGTCCGCAGCGCCGGCGCGGCGCGCCAGATCGTCCTTCTCCTGAAGGAAGCGGTCCGGCTCGGCACCCTGAAACGAAAAGATCGACTGCTTGTGGTCGCCGACCGCGAACACTGTCCGGGTGCCCTCTCTTGCCCCCTCGCCGGAAAAGAATTCGGCAGTCAGTTGACGGACAATCTCCCATTGCGCGGGGCTGGTGTCCTGGGCTTCGTCAATCAGCACATGGTCGATGCCGCCGTCCAGCCGGTAGAGAACCCACGCGCTGTCGAGCCGGGTGAGCAGGCTTTGCGTGTGATGCACCAGGTCATCATAGTCCAGTTGCCCGCGCCGGGCCTTCAGCGCCTCGAAACGCTGGAGGATCACGCTGGCAATCGTGAAGAGCGCATCGCTGGCCAGGGCGGTTTCCGCAGCCTTCCGCCGGTCCTCGGCCGCCACCACGCGCGCCTGCTCAGCGACAAGCCAGTCGAGGACCTCAGGGTGCTTTTCCTTGACCCCTTTTGTAGCCAAGCCGCCCTCCTTCCGAGGCTTTTCCTCCTTTGTGAGAAATGCGAGGCGATAGGAGTGCCAATCGCTTCCACTGAGACCAGCCGTCAGACATTCCAGCTTTTGAACGTCAGACACTGCTTTGCTTTCAGAAAAGGCCTCAATCGCCGCGTCGCAGGCCGTGCGATCAATGCATGCGAGTGCATTTTCGACGATCGCGTCCGGTGTGTCCGTCGGCGCTAGGCCGAGTTCGCCGAACAGCGCTGTCTTCAGCGCCTCTGATACGTCCTGCCGCTGCCAGCGCAGGACGTGCTCCGACCTCTGGCGCAGAAGGGAGAACAGGACATCATCAAATCCCGGGGCCCGGACCTGCGAGGTAATGTGTCTGAGGCTCCGGCCTTCAGCGGAATAGGCGATGTCGCGGGCCGCCTGCTGCAGCACGAAATTGCGCGCTTCGGCCATCAATTCCGAGGAAGCCCGCTCGTCCAGGATTGTGAAGCCCGGCGCCAGGCCGGCCTCAACGGGAAAGCGCTGGAGGACGCTTTCGCAGAACCCATGCAGGGTCTGGATCTTGAGCCCGCCCGGCGTTTCCAGGGCCCGCGTGAAGAGCCTCCGTGCCGTCGCAAGATCGTCCTTGCCGGCCGGACTTCGCGTAATCTCCTGAATGACCGAACGCAGTTCGTCGTCAGTTTGCGCGATCCAGCCGGACAGCCGCCGGAACAGGCGCGCCTCCATTTCGGCGGCCGCGGCGCGGGTGAAGGTCAGGCACAGGATACGCTCAGGCTTTGCCCTTGCAAGCAGCAGCCGGATAATGCGGTTGACCAGGACGAAGGTCTTGCCGGAGCCCGCATTTGCCGACACCCAGGCCGAGGCGTCAGGCCTTGAGGCCGCGGCCTGCCGTTCACCGGCCTGAATAAGCGGAGACCGCACGGTCATGCGCCGCCCTCCCGCCCCGAGGGCTGGTCTTCCCATTCGCGGTACCGGCTTAGATGGTCATAGGGCAGGTCAACATTCTCCTGCCTGGGCAGAACGCGGGGAAGATAGGGTTGCCCTGGATTTGTGCTATAGCGTTGAATCAGTTTTTCAAGCTTACCAAAAACCTGCCAGCAGATCTGCTCGACAGTCGCGTCGATCTTGGGCCTGGAACCGGATGGATCGAGCGACTTCATGTCAATGGCCGGCTCGCCGCCGGACAGTTGGAGGTAAATCAGCTCACGGATGCGGTCCGCGCGCACGCCCTTGAACGCACCGCGCAGAAGCATCACCGCTTCGAGCAACAGCTGCGGCGACTTCCCGGACAGCGCTTCGGTGATGCCCGGCGGCGCACCGGTCTTGTAGTCGATGATCCTGGCCGAACCGTCAGACAGAATGTCGATACGGTCGGCCCGGCCGGCCAGAACGAACCCCGATCCTTCTCCGCCGCCGATCGTCAGTGTGCCGTAGTCCTCGACATGCAGGCTGCGGAGATCGTTGCGCAGCATTGCTTCCACGCCGGCTGCAGCCTCGGAGATCCGCTCAAATCGCGGCCACCAGAATGCTGCCACCTCGGGGTGGCCGATCCAGGCGCCGAAAGCCTCCTGCCCCAGCGCCCGCAGCGTACCGGCGACATCAGGCGGCATGGCCTCCTTGTGCGCGCGTGCAAACGCCTCGAAAACCTGGTGAAAGAGAATGCCCAGCTCTCGCGGGCCCGGTGAGAGGTTGAGCGCCTCCAGCGGCGTCAGCTTCAGCACGTGACGGGCAAAAACGGCGTAGGGGTCCCGCAACCATGTCTCGATTTCCGTCACGCTCATGCGGGCGGGCCTGAGATGAAGCGCCGGCGCCGGTGCGGGCCGTCCGGCCGGCACCACGGTCTTGGATGCATGGAGCCCTGCCGCCAAACGCAGCATGCGGTTGCCCCGCTCTTCCAGGCCTGACAGGCCGAGCGCAGCCAGCGCAGCCTCGAGGCGCAGCAACCATCGCGACGGCACGGCCGGTGCTCCGTCCAGCTTCTCGGCGCATGTGAGATAGACAGTACCCGGGGACGCGGCCGCCTGGACGAAATCGTGGGCGCTCAGGCCCATGCGGCGCTCGGGCGCCGAAAGGCCCAGTTCGGACCGCATGGGCCGGTTGAGCCACGGGTCCGTCTCGGTTTCGGCGGGCCAGATCCCTTCGTTCAATCCTCCAAGAATTACAACGTCATGGCTCGTCAGGCGCGCTTCGAGCAGACCGAGTATGTGCAAGCGCGGGTGAGTGCCGTAGCGGGGCCTCACGACGGGTTGCGCCATCAAGTCCATGATAACCGCTTCAAGATCCGGAACCGCCACCAGCGGGCCATCCTCGCCAGGCTCGATCATGCCCGCGAAGAATGCTGACAGCTGCTCCCCGGCCTCCCCACCCCAAAGCGCCTGAGTCTCGCCATGCTCGTCCCGGGCGATATGTTCGGCAACCCGGACCAGGGTCTCCGCCGCCACGTCCAGCCGCATCGGTGTTTCCCCCTCCAGCGCGGCAAGAAACGGTTCGAAGGCGGGGGCAACGGCATTGGCGGCGGCGCCCGCGCGGATCCAGTCGTCCTCCGTCCAGCGGGCAAGATGTGGATGCCAGTGCGGCCTGCCGGCAACCTCCATCCTCTTCGTTTCGATAGCCGCGCGCACATCTGCCAGGTCCGCGGACATCGGAACGCCGCGCCAGACCGCCAGCTCAAGCTTCCGCGCCGCCCGGGCCGCATCTCCCGGCGCCATGCCGAATCTTGCCAGCGGGTGCGCAAAAAGGGCCGCGAGCGAGGCCGGATCGAAGCCTGACTTCATCACGTTCAGGACGAGATTGATGAAGGTTCCGGGCACAGTGCGGGACAGTGGAACTCCGGCGCTGTCATCCACGGTCAGTCCCCAGGTTTTCAGTTGTGCGGAAACCTGCCGGCCCAGAGTCCGGTCGGGCGTGACCAGCGCGGCGGTTCTCCCCGGCACTTCAACGGCCTCGCGCAGGATGAGGGCGATAGCAAGCGCCTCCTCCCGGCGAACGGGCGCGCGGATCAGACTGAGCCCTTCAAGGGCGCCGGAGACATCCGGTGCCATACGGTCCAGGCGTTCGCGCCACAGCTCCGTGGTTTCCGAAGGCCGCATGACCTCGCTGAGCAGCTTCTGGCGGGCCAGGGTGGTGGATGGGGGCCGGCTCAGAGGTTCAACATGCTCCCGGCCAGCTTCGAACCCCTGCAGCAGCTCGGCAAGTCCGAATTGCGGATGCTGGGGATCGAGCGCTCGCCAGCTGTCCTCATCCAGGTGCATGTCCAGACCTGGCAGGACAACCGCACCATTTGGTAAGCGAGATATTACATTTAGAAGCTTTGCAGTTGCAGGAATGGAACCGGTTGAACCGGCGGCGATGACCGGCGCGCCCGGTTGCAAGGTCTCCAGGCGGGCCGCCTCGGCCCGCAGGAGAAGTCCCCGGCGCTGGGCGAAACCGATGACCCCCAGTTCGGTCAGGGTGGCCGGCAGATCCTTGCGGATGAGCGACAGAACCTGAAGCACATCCTGCCAGTAAAGTGCGAACTCTTCCGCGACCAGTTGCTCGAAACCCGCCGCGGAGACTTCCTCGGTCTCCAGTTGATCGAGCAGCCGCCCGAGCCCCCTGGCAACCTGTACTGCCTCCACCGGGCCCGGCAGAAGGGCCCTGGCGAAGGGCGCGTCCGGGTTGGACCGGGCCCAGTCCAGCAGCATGCGCGCCAGCAACAGCTGTCGGCGCATGGGAGAGATTGCGGGCGGCAACTCCAGTTCGCAAGGAGCAGCCCCCGGGCCGGCAAACAGGGCCAATTCCTCTTCGTCGACGTCGCCCAGGGGCCGGATCTGCGGCAGCAGGAGCGCCTCGCCTCCGCTGATGCGCAGGAAGGCATCGGCCAGTTCCCGCGCCGCCCGCCGCGTCGGCACCAGGATGGTGTAGCCTGTCAGTTCGGCCTGCGAGGGCGGCGCGGACCGGGGAAATCCTTGCTCCAGAACAACGCGCGCCAGCGTTTCCAGAAAGGGAACGCCGGGAGAGATGCTGAAGATCCTGGGGCTGCGGAATGCCATGCCCGCAACATGGACGATTCCCCAATCAGTGTCAGCCTCGCGCGCCTACGTATGCCGCCGTTGAACATGGACCGCGAAAACCTGAGGCACGCGCAGACACTCAATCCCTGTTGAAAGACCACACCCAAGGCCGATAGGCCTGAGGCAAGCGCGACCGCGCGCCGGCCGAAAGGCCGCACCCGCGTAGGCGCAGGCGCAGACGCGTATGCTGCCGTGAGCGCACAAGAACAGCCCGCGCGGAGCGAAGCGAGCACGGATAAGCTGATCGCCGAATAGAGTTGCGAGGGAGGTTGCGTGGGTCTCAAGTCCGGCCGTCACTCTCGGCCGAAAGTGCGGATTAATCCCATTATCCGGGTCCGCAAGAAGGGTGCACAAGACGTCGGTAGTTGGTTCTCGAGTTGCTCCTTTTGGCCAGACCATCTGACCCACGCATGTGATGTTGGAACCGGGAGGGCGTTTTATCGATCGGCCGTCCGGCGTCATGCGTGCGGAAACACGTCATCGGGGAGGCGACCCCGCCGGGGGCTACGACCTTGAGTCCGAAGGCCTAAAGTTGCGAACTTCGGCCCCTTTCCCAAGGCATTGCGATTGCCGGTCCGAGCCTTCTCCGGTGTCACCCGTCAAAGGCAAGGCATCACACCCTCTCCTCCACCGTCAGCGACTACCTAGGACAGTGCCCTCGCAGTGAGGAGAGTTGATTGAACATATATAGAACAAAGGCTCTATTGTCAAGATATTTTTCTTATGCCCCGATCATTCGACGGCGGTCAGCGTGTACCCCCGCTTCCTCAGCAGATTGACCAGCCCGTCCTCGCCCGGAAGGTGCAGGGCACCGACGGCGATCATGAGGCCGCCTGCGGCCAGCTTCTCCTGAGCCCGCTCATCCATGACATGATTGCGCTTGGACATGATGCTGTCGATGAACTCGCGGTCTGCGGCCTGTTCACGCGGCGTGCGGTCCAACCCGAGCAGGAGCTGTCCGAACGGCAGGATCCAGCCAATGCGGCGCTCAAGATAGAGCTGGACGAGCGTTTCGTTGATGTCGGCGATCTGCCCGTAGGTGCGGGCGGCATCGGCGAGCATCACCGCCTGGGTTTCAATGGACAGTCCGCTCAGGGTCTCGAACTGCTCCACCGCCGTTTCGAGACCGATGACAGTCTTGCCCTCGGACCGGGCCAGCAACTCGACCGACTGATCGACCCCCGGTTCGCCCGATGCGGTCCGCTTGTTGAAGCAGGGTGAGAGGGCAAGCATCATGGAGGGCAGCCAGGGCTGCACACTCGCGACCTGTTCACGTCCCATTCCGAGCGACAGCAATGCTGCTTCCACCGCGGGCTGATGCCGCTCCTCCACCGCATCCCAAAGGGTCTGTCCGCGCTGCATGGTGATGAGCTGCGGATTGGCAAACAACTCCTTCTGAATTGCCGCGTGATCGTCGGTGCCGGTCAGTTCGAGCGCGACCGTCGATACCTCCGAAATTGCGGATTTGGCGGCAGCACTCAGCTCGGCGATCCGCGGATCCGGCAGATGCATGGTTCCCAGCAGATACGAGGCGCTGGACGCCCCTCCGCCCTCGATCCGCCAAAGCAGAGCATCGCCGTTGATTGTAACCGCGGCCCGCCGCTCAATCTCGGCATAGATAGCCGGTTTCCGGTTCTTCAGCTCATTCAGAATGTTCGTACCGGCACAAGCGGTTTCTGATGCCCCGGCTGAAAACGGAACCGCCGCTGCAAGGATCAGAACAAGAAAAAAGGTCTGCAAGAAAGGGCGCATTGGGATCTCCTGAACCGGTGCCGGGACAATCTAGCACGGCTTTGCGCGATGCGTCCCCATCCACGTGTGATATAGCTCACTGCGGCGGGTAAAGTGCCAGGATACTGCGGGGAACGAACCGGGTGGCAGCCAGTTACAGGAGTCAGATTCCATGGGTTCATACATAACAAGAACACTGATTGCAGCATGCGGGTTCGCCCTGATGCTCGTGGCCCAGTCCACCCCGTCTCATGCGGCATGCGTGGTCGGCGTCGCCGGCCTCTCGGATAACTACCTTTCCCTGCGGACCGGACCGGGAAGCCGGTATCGCGAGATCCGCCGGATGCCGAACGAAACCGAGTTCCGGATTCTGCAGCGCTCCGGGAACTGGCGCAAGGTCCGCCTTTACGACGGCACGGTCGGCTGGGCGCACAGCAGCTATATCGGCACCTGCGGCGATGGTCACGGCGGCGGACACGGCGGTGGCGGAGCCGTGTACCACGTGACTGGCCTTGATCCCTACGGCGACAATTACCTTTCCGTCAGAAGCGGCCCGGCAACCCGGTTCCGGGAGCTGCGCCGGATCGGCCTCTTGACCGTTGTCACCGTTCATGGCCGGCGTGGCGCATGGCGCCGGGTGCACCTGCGCGGCGGCGTCAGGGGCTGGGTCCACGGTCGGTACCTCACTCCCGGGCATCCGTGAGCGCCGACGTCAGGGTCATCGCCTGGGATTTCGACGGTGTTCTCAACCGGAACGTCGTCGATGGCCGTTTCACGTGGATTGACGACTTCGAAAGAGATCTCGGTCTGCCGCCGGGCCCTTTCGAAGAGACGGTGTTCGGCCACAATCTCGATGACGTCCTGACCGGCCGGGAGGACGTGCGCGACCGCATCGTGCACTGGGCGCAGGAGTATGGCTTTTCCGCCGGCGCGGATGCAATGCTGGAGTACTGGTTCCAGCGCGATGTCCGGCCGGATGCGGAGATGCTGGAGCTGATGGACGCGCTCACGGCCTGCGGCATGCGGCAGGTGCTCGTGACGAACAACGAGCCGCGCCGGACAGCTTTCATCGAGAACGAAATGGGCTTCGGCGCGCGCGTGGAGCACATTTTCGCCTCCGGCCGCATGGGCATCGCCAAGCCAGCCGCCGAGTTCTATGCCCGGGTAACAGGTGCCCTGCAGGTAGAGCGCGCGGAGATCCTGATCGTCGACGACCTCAGCCGGAACGTGGAGGCCGCCGTGCATTTTGGCTGGCAGGGCCTGCACTTCACGCCGCAGACGCGGGGCGAAGTTGCATCCTGTCTCCGTTCAAATCTGCTCACTCGCCCCCAACAGCTGCAAGATCCGCACAGGGGTTAGATGCCGTTGCGGCCGAGCTGATCGTGCCGTCGCTCAAACAAAATTCTTTATTCAACCCTGCTTTGGAAATACTTCGGTGGTGATCGTTTTAAAATAATTCTCAGTTGAATTTGACAATCCCGATTATGTTTTAAAATATGCGCAACTTATTTCTGCAGCATATATAGAAAGCAATACTCGAAGATGTCCGAAACAGACTCAACCGGCCGATTTGATGGGAAACTGAGATATCCAAGCAGTCTGGAAGCCCATGTCGCGCAAAAGGAGTTGCGCGGTACGATTGACGATTCGGGAGCTCCAAAGTCTGAATCATCGAAAACCCTGATCATCGTGCTGCACGGAATCTTGAGCTCGCGCACCGGGATCAAGGCTCTCGAAGATCTTCTGCTCGACACCATGCCATCTGCGGAACTCTGGTCCCCAGAATTGCCCTATGGACGAGGGTGGCTTGGGCTTTCCGGAGCATTTTTGAGCTGCGAACCCTTAGGGAACATCGTTAAGCACCTTGCGGATGACCTCGACACGATCTGGACGCAGGGGCAATACGATGAGCTGAAGATCGTCGCACACAGCATGGGAGGAATTGTCGCGCGCCGGCTCTTGCTGGAAGGGCTCCAAAGAAGGTCAAAGAGCAAAGAGCGGCGCCACTGGTCGGAGGCGGACGAAGACAAGGACAGATTGGTTCTGCTGGCAGCAGTAAACAAGGGCACCGGTCTCACCCGGCATATGGAATTCTTTACCTGGATTGGCGCCTTCTTCGGGCGGGGCTTTCAAGCCATGCTCTTCGGTTTCTTCAACCGGGTGCTCAAGCGTCCCTTGCTCGCGCTGAAGCTGCTTTCACCTGACCGGCTGCATAAAGGGCAGCTTTCGCCGACGGTCATGGCGGTTGCGAGGGGCTCTGTTGAGATGATGGAGTTCCGTTTGAACTGGGTAATTGAGCAGTATCGTATCAAAATTCCTATTGTTCAGCTTCTTGGTTCAGTTGACGACATTGTCGGCCCCGACGACACCATCGACCTGGTGACCGGCGGCAAATTCCACTATTTCGATGTTCCGAATACCGGACACGGCGACATCGTGGATGTCATGCCACGGAAGGACGAGGACTCTGCTCTGTCGGAAACCAAGCGCCTGCGCTGGAGAAAGATCCGGACCGCACTGATGGCTGCCGAGGGAGACAAGCATTTCGATGCCTGGTGCATCCAGCCATGGGGTTTGGCCGAGCGGCCAGATGGGGTCCGGGACGGCGACAATCGTAAGACGCAGGAAAAGCAGATGCAGGAGCCGCCCGTCAAGGAGCTGCTGTTCGTGCTTCACGGCATTCGGGACGAAGGCCACTGGACCGACAAAATTGCCCGGCGCGCCCGGGTCATTGCAGGCAAGTCACAAAAGCAGCTGCACCGCTTTGTCGACAGCTACGGTTATTTCGGCATGGGTCCGTTCCTGTTTCCGGGCGTACGCTGGAAAAAAGTGCTTTGGTTCATGGAGCAGTACATTGAGGCCCGCGCGGAACACCCCGACGCGGAGCGCTTTCACTTCGTCGGCCACAGCAACGGAACGTACATTCTTGCCAAGGCACTTGAGACCTTCAAGCAGTGCGAGTTTCACAACATCGTTTTCGCAGGGAGCATTGTGCGGACGAACTATCCGTGGAAGGAGCTTATGGAGGCTAAGCCGCCACAGGCGGAGAACGTGCTGAATTTCGTTGCGACGCACGACTGGGTGGTCGCCCTGTTTCCCAGGCTGTTCGAGCTGCTGAATTTCCAGGATGTCGGCGGTGCCGGCCACAACGGCTTCGAGGAAGCCCCGGACAACCCTGCTCTGCGCAATGTCAAGCACGCAACAGGTGCCCACGGCGCTGCCCTGAAAGAAGGCTGGTGGGACGAAATTGCCCAGTTTGTGGACGAAGGGAAAGTCGGCGAAAATCTCGAGGCGAACGAAGTGCTCTATCAGAGGACCCGTGAGAAGGAGAACTGGTTCAGGATCCTGCTATGGCTGGCCCTGGTCTCGGTCCTGGCGTTGACCGCGGTCGTCGTCGTGCCCACGCTCATTTACCTGGCGGTCGACACACTCTGGCCCTACATTGAGAAGGGCTTGAAGGCGCTCTTGAAACTGAACACAGCTACCTGGGTCGCGGCTTCAGGCGGCCTCGCCGCACTGGTGCTGTGGCGAATCTACAGCTCCCAAAGATCCTACCGGCGGCAGAGTCCGATTGTTCGCACGTGGCTGCTCATTCCGGCGGTGGTTACCGTCCTCTTTTTCGCCGCGAACTGGACCGCACAGGCGGTCATCCTGGGCTGGCGCACGGCGATGGACTTGTTGATGGACCCTTCAGCAAATGCACCTGTCGCGGCGCAGTACGCCGACATGAAACTGGCGGTGGTCGCCGTGGCGATATTCGCCTGGCTCGGAACGCTGATCTTTTTCTCGCGAAAAGGTTAGCGCAAATCCGGCGAGGTCGCTTCCTCTTTGAGGGAGGCCAGGGCCTCGTCCAGGCTCATGGCTGTCTGGTTCTTGGAACCGAGGCGGCGGATGTTGACGGCACGCTGCTCGACTTCGCGCATGCCGACCACCACGATCACCGGCACCTTGGTGACGGAGTGCTCGCGCACCTTGTAGTTGATCTTCTCGTTCCTGAGATCGGCCTCGGCGTGGAAGCCGGCCTTACGGAAAGCGTCCAGCACCTCAAGGGCATAATTGTTGGCTTCCGTCGTAATGGGACAGACCATGATCTGCATGGGAGCCAGCCAGAGCGGGAAGTGACCGGCATGATGTTCGACCAGGATGCCGGTGAACCGTTCCAGTGATCCGAACATGGCCCGGTGCAGCATGACGGGCGTAACCTTTTCGCCGTTACTGTCCATATAGAAAGCCCCGAAACGGCCCGGCAGGTTGAGATCGACCTGGAGCGTGCCGCATTGCCATTCACGGCCGAGCGCATCGCGCAGGGCATAGTCGAGCTTGGGTCCGTAGAAAGCACCGTCGCCAGGGTTGTAGATCGCCTCGCCGCCCGCTGCCCTGACCGCCTCGCGCAGTGCATCCTCTGCCGCATCCCAGATTTCGTCGGAGCCGACGCGCTTCTCCGGACGGTCCGAAAACTTGATGATGACGTCGTCGAAGCCGAAATCCCTGTAGATCGACAGCATGAACTCATGCACCGCGACCGCCTCTGCGGTGATCTGTTCGCTGGTGCAGAAGATATGGGCGTCATCCTGAGTGAAGGAACGGACCCGCATCAGGCCGTGCAGCGCGCCGGACGGCTCGTAGCGGTGGACCTTGCCGAATTCGCCGAGACGGAACGGCAGATCGCGATAGCTCTTCAGGCCGTGCTTGAAGATCTGCACGTGGCCCGGACAGTTCATGGGCTTGAAGGCGAAAACGCGTTCATCCTCGGTTTCGGTGATGAACATGTTCTCGTGATACTTCTCCCAATGACCGGACTCTTCCCAGAGGGCGCGGTCCATCATGTCCGGAGAGTTCACTTCCTGGTAGCCGGCCTTCTCCTGGCGGCGGCGCATGTAGCTGATGAGAGTCTGGAAAAACGTCCATCCCTTGGGATGCCAGAACACCGAGCCAGGCGCCTCCTCCTGGAAGTGGAAGAGATCCATCTCGCGGCCGAGCCTGCGGTGGTCGCGCTTCTCGGCTTCCTCCAGTGCATGAAGATAGGCCTTGAGCTGCTTGTCGTCCGCCCAGGCCGTGCCGTAGATGCGGGTCAGCATCTGATTGTTGGAATCGCCGCGCCAGTAGGCTCCGGCAACCTTCATGAGCTTGAAGGCGGTGCCGATCTTTCCGGTGGACGGCATGTGCGGGCCCCGGCAGAGGTCGAACCAGTCGCCCTGGTGGTAGATCTTGAGATCCTGATCCTCGGGAATCGCATCGACCAGCTCCACCTTGAAGGCCTCACCCTTGCCGGCGAAAACCTCCTTGGCCTTGTCCCTGGACCAGACCTCTTTCGTGAACGGCTGGTTGCGCTGGATGATCTCGCGCATCTTCTTCTCGATGGCCTCGAAATCCTCGGGCGAAAAAGGCTCGTTCCTGGCGAAATCGTAATAGAACCCGTTCTCGATCACCGGGCCGATGGTGACTTGCGTTCCGGGATAGAGCTCCTGAACAGCTTCCGCCATGACATGGGCCGCATCGTGCCGGATCAGCTCGAGCGCTTCGTCGTCATCGCGCAGAACAATCTCGATCCGCGCGTCTTTCGTGATCGGGTCCGACAGATCGCACAGCTCGCCATCGAGCTTCATGGCAACGGCCTTCTTGGCCAGCGATTTGGAGATCGAAGCGGCCACGTCGGCGCCGCTCATACCGTTTTCAATATTCCGGGCATTGCCGTCCGGAAAGGTCAGCACAGGCATCTGTTTGCTCCTATCCAATCCCGCAGACCAATGCGGGTGGTGGGGCGGAGAGATCCGCGTCCATAGTGTTTTTGAACGGCGCCCTTTTGCGCTCCAATTTCAGCGTCGTCAAGGGCGCCGGCCCTGCAGCCTGTGGCGTTTGCGGCCGAATCCCGGAACCCGTTCAACGCAAAAGCCGGCCTCTTCCAGGTTGCGCCGGACCCAGCCGGCTGCCGTATAGGTCGAGAATGTTCCGCCGGGCGAGGTGTGGGCGAACACAGCCCGCATGAGATCCGGGCTCCACATGTCAGGGTTCTGCGCCGGAGCAAAACCGTCGAGGTACCAGGCATCGGCGCGGCCGGACCAGGCGCCGACCGTTCGGGCGGCTTCACCCATGATTACGTGCAGGTTTGTCTGCGGGTCGATCCCGGCCACGGCACCGCCCTCGCGCACCCGCGGCCAGGCAGAGAGCAACTTCGCCGCGAGGCCGGAAAGAGCCGGCCAGGCAGCAAGCGCCCTGTCCATGTCCTCTGAAGACATGGGATGAGCTTCGAACGAAACGAACGAAAGCTGCCCCTGCGGCGTGCGGGACCGGCGCCAGGCATGCCAGGTCTGAAGGAAATTGAGGCCCGTACCGAAACCGAGTTCGGCGATGGTGAAGCAGGCCTCCCCGCCCCACCGCTCCGGCAGGCCGTTGCCGCCCAGGAACACCTCCTGCGTCTCCGCCCGGCCGTCTTCCCTGGAATAGTAGAAATCCTGGTAGCGCTCGCAGAACGGCATCTGCGCATCGTGCCATGAGACATCCGCGCTCACTGCCTCTTCAGGCTGGCCGCTTGGGGGAATTTTCTGCATAGATCACCAACCATGCAGCCATGCCGCAGGAGCCGGACTTGGGTCAACCGCAGATCGTCATAATCGGCGCCGGGATCGCCGGGCTGTCGCTGGCCTGGAGCCTGACAGGATCCGGCCATGCGGTGACGGTGGTCGACGCCGGCGCCGTAGGCGCAGGAGCAAGCCGGGCCGCAACCGCCTATCTCGAGCCGCGCCTTGGCTCCGGGGGGCTGCGCGCCATCGAGTGGGCTTCGGCCCGCGAATGGCCTGCCCTGGCTGACGAAATCGAGGCGGAAACCGGCCAGAGTATCGACTATCGCCGTGAGGGTTTGATCCACGTGGCCACGCCGGAGAGGAGCGGTGAACTGGCCGATCAGGCGGCGGAAAGACAGCGGAGAGGCTGGAACGCCCGGCTGCTGGAGCCGGCGGAACTCAGCGAGCTTGAACCGAATCTGCGCGGTGAGGTGGGCGCTGCCCTGTTTCTGCCGGATATACACTGGCTGGACGGGCGCAGGCTTTGCCGGGCACTGGCCGCCGCCATCCGCAGGCGCGGCGGCGCGATACTCGAGGACCGGCCGGTCACGCGGCTGGTCCCAGATGGCGGCGGCCTGGTAGCGGAAACGTCAGGCGATGCAGTGCCGGCATCGCACGTTATTGTCTGCACCGGTGCGGCAGGGCCGCAGATTACCGGACTGCCTGGGGACATTCCGTTCTGCCGGCCGGTCCGCGGCGTTGTCGTCAGCGTGCAGAGTGATCCGGATGCACCACTGGTCAACCGGGTCATCAAGCACCGGAAGGGACCGGTCTGCCCGCGTTCGGACGGCAGGATCCTGCTGGGCACCACCTATGAACGCGGCGAGACGTCGTCTCATGTCAGGCCGGAACTTGCAGAGCAGCTGGTCGCAAATGCGGCCAGGTTCATCCCGAAGCTCAGGGATTGCCCGGTGACGGAGGTCACGACAGGTATCCGGGCGCTCGCACCGGACGGTCTGATCCATATTGGACGGAGCCGGGAGCTGCCCGACGTCTACTACAGTCTCAGCCATTCGGGCGCCGGTTACCTTCGAGCGCCCGTCATTGCCCGTGAATTCGCCGAATTCATCATCGATAACGCCGCCGGCTGTCCACTCACCGGGAAATATCTCGCGCGCTGAACCGGTTGGTTGGTAACAAGAGCGGCAGTGCTCCTGAAACGAGGTTCAAGAGATGGCGATGCGCATGCTGCCGGGACTGGAGCGGCGGCTGAAATCAGCGCTGAAAGGCGAGATCATGTTCGACGGCTTCAGCCGCGGACGCTACGCCACCGATGCCTCGATCTACCAGATGATGCCGCTTGGGGTCGTCGTGCCGGAAACCGTCGACGACGTCCGAGCCGCCATTTCCATCGCCCGGGAAGAGGGCGTGCCGGTTCTGCCGCGGGGCGGCGGCACGTCCCAGGCCGGGCAGACCGTCAACGAGGCCCTTGTCGTCGACAACTCCAAGCACCTCAGAAAGGTGCTTGAACTCGACGTCCAGAACCGCCGCTGCGTGGTTGAGCCCGGCATCGTCCTGGACGACCTCAACCGGCAGCTGAAACCGCATGGCCTCTGGTTTCCGGTAGACGTTTCGACCGCGTCCCGCGCAACGATTGGCGGCATGGCAGCCAACAATTCCTGCGGCGGACGCTCAATCCGTTATGGCACGATGCGGGACAACGTGCTTTCCATCGATGCTATTCTGGCAGATGATTCCGATGCTCATTTCGGAAGCGTATCGAAGGACCTTTCCGGATTGAACGCGCCCATCAGGGCCACGTTCGATGACTTGCTGACGCTGGGTAGTCAGCAGGCCGGCGAGATCAGGCGGCGGTTTCCGGACATCGTGCGCCGGGTCGGCGGCTACAATCTGGATGTGCTGGCAGGACGCGGAGACGAACTCAATTTTTCCCATTTGCTAGTCGGGTCCGAGGGTACGCTCGCGTACTCCACAGCGATCGAACTCAAACTGTCGCCCATCCCGCAGAACAAGGTCATGGGCGTCTGCCACTTCCCCACATTCTACAAGGCGATGGACGCGTCCCAGCACATCGTGAAGCTCAAGCCGACGGCGGTCGAGCTGGTCGACGACACGATGATCGGCCTCGCGCGCGATATCGATATCTTCCGGCCTGTTGTGGAGCAGTTTGTCAACGGTGAGCCCGCGGCGGTGCTTCTGGTCGAGTTTGCCGAGGAGGATCAGGCGGAGAACCTGAGGCGGCTGGAGCAATTGCATGAGCTCATGGGCGACCTTGGATTTTCCTGGCGCAGGAAGAAGGATCGCGGGGGCGTTGTGGATGCGATCGCACCCGGTTTCCAAGGCGCCATCACGGAGGTGCGCAAGTCCGGCCTCAACATCATGATGAGCATGAAATCCGACGGCAAGCCGGTTTCGTTTGTCGAGGATTGTGCCGTCGAGCTGAAGGATCTCGCGGAGTACACATCGGGCCTGAACGATATCTTCAGAAAATACGGAACAAACGGGACATGGTATGCGCATGCATCGGTCGGCTGTCTCCATGTGCGGCCCGTGCTCAACCTGAAGCTCGAGCAGGACGTCAGCACCATGCGGGCGATCGCGGAGGAGGCCTTTGACCTGGTCCTGAAGTACAAGGGGTCCCATTCCGGGGAACATGGCGACGGCATCGTCAGGTCCGAGTTCCACGAAAAGATGTTCGGCAGCCAGATTGTCGGCATGTTCGGCGAGGTCAAACGCCTGTTCGATCCGGACGGACTTTTCAACCCGGGCAAGATTGTCGACCCGCCGGCCATGAGCGACCGCACGCTTCTGCGCTACAAGCCCGACTACTCCGTACCCGACTTTGAGACTGCATTTGACTGGTCAGCCTGGCGGGGCGCCGGCGGCGGTTTCCAGGGCGCCGTGGAGATGTGCAACAATAACGGTGCCTGCCGAAAGCTGGCGGGCGGCGTCATGTGCCCGTCCTACCGCGCAACCCGCAATGAACGAGACGTCACGAGAGGCCGTGCCAACACCCTGCGGCTGGCCCTTTCCGGACAGCTTGGCGAAGACGCCTTCACCTCCGGCGAGATGGGGGAGAGCCTGAAACTCTGCGTCTCGTGCAAGGCCTGCAAGCGCGAGTGTCCGACCGGCGTGGATATGGCCCGCATGAAGATCGAAGTGCAGTCGGCCCGGGTCCGCAAGCACGGACTGAACCTGCATGACAGGCTGATCGCCTACCTGCCGCGCTACGCGCCAATGGTTTCAAAGTTCTCCTGGGCGATGAACCTGCGCAACCGCGTCCCGATACTTGCCGCCTTGAGCGAGGGAATGACCGGCTTTGCCGCCGGCCGTAAACTGCCGGCGTGGTCAGCTGCACCTTTCAAGGGCGCCTCGGTGAGCGGACCGGTTGAACGCGAGGTGGTTCTCCTGGCAGATACCTTCAATCGCTACTTTGAGCCGCAGAATCTCAGGGCGGCAGAGACCGTACTGAAGGCCGGAGGATTTCAGCCGATCGAACCGGCCCCACATGATGGCGGCCGGCCCTTGTGCTGCGGACGGACATTCCTGGCGGCGGGCCTGATCGAGGAGGCTCGCGCCGAGGCTGCACGCATGATCGAGACGCTCGCGCCCTATCTGGAGCGCGGGGTGCCGGTGGTCGGCCTTGAACCTAGCTGCCTGCTGACGCTCAGGGACGAGTTACCGGATCTGATGGTTGGGCCCGAAACCAAGCGGCTTTCCTATTCCGCGCAGTTGTTCGAGGAATTCGTGGCGGAGAAGTCGGGGGAAGGCCTGCTGCCGCTCGATCTGAAACCGGTTGCGGAGAAGCTGCTTCTGCACGGGCATTGCCACCAGAAGGCACATGATGTGATGGGGCCGGTGGAACAGACGCTGGCCCTGATTCCGGACGCAGAGGTCGAGACCGTCACCACCAGTTGCTGCGGCATGGCGGGCGCCTTCGGCTACGGGAAGGACACCGCGGAGGTTTCCATGCAGATGGCCGAATTGAACCTGCTCCCGGCCGTCCGGGCCGCCTGTGCGGACACAATCGTGGTGGCCGACGGCACCTCCTGCCGGCACCAGATCAAGGACGGAGCCGGCCGCGAGGCGCTTCATGTCGCCCGCGTCCTGGAGATGGCCCTGGCCGGATAGCACGCTGTTCCACGCGTGTTTTTGCCAGTGGACGCTGGACCGGAAACCTTGAACCGGCTGCGCGGGGCATGCACAAACGATGCTGTCCTCGGGCTTGACCCGAGGATCCAGGGCCGCTTACGCTGAGTTTGCGGCCCTCGGCTCGGGGGCCGAGGGCGGCAACTGTGAGCTTATGAAAACAATCAGCTCGGCAGCTTGCCGGCGACCCCTTCTACGTAGAAATTGTTACCGAGAAGATCGCCATCGGACATGCTCTGGCCTTCGGGCACGCGCACCTTGCCCTCGTTGTCCGTGACCGGGCCTGCAAACGGGTGGAGCTTGCCAGCGGCGATGTCCGCCTGCTTGGCAGCGATCATCTTGCGGGTCTCATCGTCCACCCCGGGACCGAAGGGCGCAAGCTCGACCATGCCTTTGCCGAAGCCGCCCCACGTGTCGCCGGAGGCTACCTTGCCGGTCTCCAGCATCTCCTTGACCTTGTCCACGTAGTAACCGTTCCAGTTGTGGGTCGACGCGGTGAGGTGCGCCTTGGGGCCATACTTCGACATGTCGGAATGGTAGCCGACGGCAAACACACCGCGGTCTTCGGCTGTCTGGACGACGGCGGTTGAGTCCGTGTGCTGGGTGACCACATCGGCGCCCTGGCTGATCAGGGTTTCGGCCGCCTCGCGCTCCTTGCCGGGATCGTACCAGGAGGAGATCCAGATGACGCGGACCTGGACATCCGGGTTCACCGAGCGGGCACCCCGGGTGAAGGCGTTGATGCCGCGCACGACTTCGGGAATCGGGAAGGCGGCGACATAGCCCATGACGTTCGACTTGGTCGCCTTGCCCGCCGCGATGCCGGCGAGATAGCGGCCCTCATAGAAGCGCGCCAGATAGGTCGAGACGTTGGCAGAGCGCTTGTAGCCGGAGCAGTGGCAGAAGCTGGTCTGCGGGAAGGTCTTGGCGATCTTGATGGTCGGGTTCATGTAGCCGAACGAGGTGGCGAAGATCAGCTTCGTGCCGCCGGCGGCGAACTGGCGGATGACCCGTTCGGCATCCGGCCCTTCCGGCACGCTCTCCACGTAGGCGGTCTTGATCTTGTCGCCGAACTCCGCCTCGATGGCCTTGCGTCCGAGATCGTGCTGATAGGTCCAGCCCGCGTCACCGATGGGCGAAACATAGACGAAACCGATCTTGAGTGGATCCATTGCGAAGGCGGGGCTGAGCGAGCTGCTTGCGGCGGCGGCAGCGGCGCCGGCGAGAATTGTGCGTCGGGAAATCTGGGTCATGATGTCAAGCCTCCTCAGGCATGTGTCTTGGCAGCCGTCAGGCTGCAGGGTGGAAGGGTTTGCCCAGCGATGCCGGGGCGTTCAAACGGATTTTCGTCGCATCGCGCGAGATCAGCGCCAGAACGACTATGGTGGCGATATAGGGCAGGGTGGCGACAAGGTGGGACGACACCTCGAACCCAAGCGCCTGGATGTGCAGCCCCATGATCGTGATGCCGCCGAAGAGATAGGCGCCAAGCATGGCCCGCCCCGGCCGCCAGGTGGCGAAGACAACGAGCGCCAGGGCGATCCAGCCGCGGCCCGCCGTCATGTTCTCCGCCCATTGCGGCGTGTAGACGAGGGACAGGTAGGCGCCGGAGAGGCCTGCGCAGGCGCCGCCGAACATGACTGCCAGATAGCGGATGCCGATGACGGAATAGCCAAGCGCATGGGCCGCGTCGTGGCTCTCTCCCACCGCCCGCAGCACGAGGCCGCCGCGGGATTTGTAGAGGAACCAGGCGACCGCCGCGAACAGCACGAAGGAAAAATAGATCAGCAGATCATGGCCGAAGAGAAGCGGCCCCAGCACCGGGATATCGGAGAGAAAGGGGATCTCCACCGGCTTCAAACCACTGATCGGCGTCCCGACATACCTGATGCCGAGGAAGGCGGAGAGGCCGACCCCGAAAATCGTCAGCGCGAGACCGGTGGCCACCTGGTTGGTCAGGAGCGACAGGGTCAGGAAGCCGAAGATCAGCGACGTCAGCATGCCGGCGATCACCGCGGCGACTATGCCGAGGAAGACGCTGCCCGTGGTAACGGTCGCGATGAAGCCCACCACCGCACCGATCAGCATCATGCCTTCAACGCCGAGGTTCAGGACACCGGACTTTTCCGTGATCAGCTCGCCAAGGGCGGCAAAGACCAGGGGCGTGCCCGCGCGGATGGCGCCGACAATGATTGCAACAGCAGAATCGAGACCGTCCATCAGTGCGTCTCCGGCTGGGCATCACGGATGATGCGGATACGGTAGCGGGTCAGCACATCCGACCCGAGGACAAAGAACAGCAGCAGGCCCTGGAACACGCCTGTGACCGCAAGCGGCAGGTTCATGTTCATCTGCAGGGATTCGCCGCCGAGATACATGAGCGACATGAGCAGGCTGGCGAGCAGCACGCCGACCGGATGCAGGCGGCCGAGGAATGCGACGATGATTGCCGCGAAACCATAGCCCGGCGAGATCACCGGCTGCAGCTGCTGGATCGTGCCCATGACCTCGACCGTGCCGGCAAGCCCGGCCGTCGCGCCTGAAATGAGCAGCGAAACCCAGACCACGCCCTTGGCGCTGAAGCCGGCATAGCCTGCCGCCGCCGGTGCCTGGCCGGCCACGGTGATCTTGAAGCCCTGGAAGGTGCGCGACATGAGCACCCAGACCGCGATGAGTACGGCCAGGGCAACGAAGATGCCGGCATGCAGGCGCGTGCCTTCCACCAGAATCGGCAGGATGCCCCAGTCGCCGAAGGTCCGGGTTTCCGGGAAATTGAACCCTTCCGGGCTGCGCCAAGGGCCATGCACGAGATGACCGAGGAGCTGGATGGCGACATAGGTCAGCATGAGGCTGACCAGGATCTCATTGGCGTTGAACCGGGTTTTCAGGACAGCCGGGATCGAAGCCCAGGCCATGCCCCCGAGGGCGCCGGCAATCAGCATGAGCGGCAGAAGCCAGGGGCCCTCGCTGCCATAGGCCGCCAGGGCGACGCCGCCGCTGGCGATCGCACCGATGGTCAGCTGGCCCTCGGCGCCAATGTTCCAGACATTGCCGCGGAAGCCGACCATGAGACCCAGCGCACAGAGCAGAAGCGGCGTTGCCTTGATGATGAGTTCCGCGATCGAATAGGTCGAGGTCAGGGGCTGTATGAAGAAGGTGTAGAGCGCCAGGAAAGGATCGGTGCCAAGCGCGCCGAACAGGCCGATCCCGGCGATGATGGTGAGGCCCGCCGCGATCAGCGGCGAGGCATACTGCATGGCCCGCGAGGTGGATTGGCGCGGCTCCAGTCTAAGCTGCATCACGGACCTCCGCCTCGAACTGGCCGGACATCCAGAGACCGAGCTCCTCGACGCTGGTTTCCGACGTTGTACGCGCCGGGCTGAGCCGGCCCTCGGCGATGACGGCAATGCGGTCGCAGATCTCGAAGAGCTCATCCAGATCTTCAGACACCACGACCACCGAGGTGCCGCCCGCCGCCAGATCGATGATGGCTTGCCGGATGGTGGCGGCGGCACCGACATCGACGCCCCAGGTGGGGTAGCCCAGGATCAGGAACTCCGGGTCCTGAAGAATTTCCCGGCCCATGATGAATTTCTGCAGATTGCCGCCGGACAGGCTCTTGGCCTCCGCCTCGATGCCGGACGAGCGGACATCGAACTTCTCGCGGATCTCGGTGGCACGGGAGGCGATGCCGGCGAAGTCGATGAAACCGCTCTTCACCAGATCCTTGTGATAGCAGGTCAGCAGAGTGTTGAGGGTGAGCGGCATTTCCGGCACGGACCCACGGCCGAGACGCTCTTCCGGCACGAAGGCCAGGCCCATCTGGCGGCGCTCTTCCGGCCCGGACGTGCCGCTGTCCCGGCCTGCAATGCGGATCATGCCAGCATCGGCGACGCGCCGTTCTCCGTTCAGCGCGGAAAGGAACTCCTTCTGGCCGTTGCCCGCAACGCCGGCAATGCCCATGACCTCGCCTTCGCGCACGGTGAGGTTGATCCGGCTGAGATCAGTGCCCAGCGGATCCGGCGACGGCAGGCTCAGATCCCTGACCTCGAGCTTCGCTTCAGCCTCGGCGGTCGAGCCGTCCGAAGCCTTGCGGGTCACCGGCAGCTCGGAGCCGATCATCATCTCTGCAAGGCTCTTCGGCGTCTCTTCGGCCGGCGTGCAGCGGGCTGTCACCTTGCCAAGCCGGAGGACCGTGGCGGCATCGCATAGCTCCTTGATCTCATCCAGCTTGTGCGAAATGTAGAGGATCGAGCAGCCCTCCGCCGCCAGCCGGCGCAGGGTCTCGAAGAGCTTTTCCACCTCCTGGGGTGTCAGCACCGAGGTGGGTTCGTCCATTATCAAAAGGCGGGGGTGCTGAACCAGGCAACGGATGATCTCCACCCGCTGGCGCTCGCCCACCGACAGATCGTGAATATGCTGGTGCGGATTGATCGGCAGGCCGTAGCGGGTCGAGATCTCTCCGATCTCGCTTGCCAGCTCGGAGAGATCATGGCCCGGATCGATACCGAGCGAAATGTTTTCCGCCACAGTGAGCGTCTCGAAGAGATTGAAGTGCTGGAACACCATGCCGATCCCGCGGGCGCGGGCGGCGTTCGGATTATCGATCCTGACCGGATGCCCATCCCAGCGGATCTCGCCGGAATCCGGTTTCACGACGCCGTAGATGATCTTCACCAGGGTCGACTTGCCCGCGCCGTTCTCGCCGAGCAGGGCATGGATCTCCCCCGGCATGACGGCGAGATCGACATGATCATTGGCCAGGCAGCCGGGATACTGCTTGACGATCCCGGTCAGTTCCAGTTGCGGTGTCATTTGCAGAGCAGCCCTCCCAAGCCTCTCGCTCAGTACATTATCTTGTCCGGTTTCTCGCGCCACTCGTCAAACACGGCGCGGGCTTCGTCCAAAGCTATTTGCCGTGTGGGGATCCTGCGGTCGCGCAGCTCCTTGGGGATCTCGCGGTAAAGAAACTCGTCATCGAAGCCGATGGCCGCCGCATCCTCGCGCGAGTTGGCGAAATAGATGGCATCCAGACGGGCCCAGTAGATGGAGGCCAGGCACATCGGACAGGGCTCGCAGCTGGTGTAGATCTCGCAGCCTTCAAGCGAGAAGGTGCCCAGCACCTCGCAGGCCTTGCGGATCGCAACCACTTCCGCATGAGCGGTCGGGTCATTGGTGCTGGTGACCTGGTTGAAGCCTTCGGCAATCACCTTGCCATCCTTGACGATGACAGCGCCGAACGGCCCTCCCAGGTTGGCACGCATGCGTTCCGCGGACAGCTCGACGGCCCGGCGCATGTGGTCGCTGGTGCTTTTTCCGCACTGGCACATCTGTCCTATCCCTTCGCCTTCACCGCTTCGACCGCCCAGAAGATGCGTTCCGGGGTGGCCGGTGCATCCAGTTCGGGGAAGTGCCTATAGTCGCCTGCAGCCGCCACCGCGTCGGTCAGCGCGCCGAGCACGGAGATCGCCAGCATGAGCGGCGGCTCGCCAACGGCCTTCGAGCGGTAGATCGTCTGCTCCTTGTTGCGGCCCTTCTCCCAGATGGCCATGTTGAACGCGTCCGGCCGGTCGCTGGCGCAGGGGATCTTGTAGGTGGACGGCGCGTGGGTCCGCAGCCGCCCCTCATCGTCCCACCATAATTCTTCCATGGTGAGCCAGCCCATGCCCTGGATGAAGCCGCCTTCGATCTGGCCAAGATCGATGGCCGGGTTCAGAGACTGTCCGCAATCATGCAGGATATCGACACGGGTCACCCGGTTCTCGCCGGTCAGGGTGTCGATGATGACTTCGCTGACCGCTGCGCCATAGGAGAAGTAATAGAACGGCCGGCCGCGATTTGTTTCCGTATCCCAGTGCAGCTTGGGCGTCTTGTAGAAACCGGTATCGGAAAGCTGCACCCGCGCCATGTAGGCTTCGGCAACGAGCTCGGGGAACGGGATCTCCTGGTTGCCGATACGGACCCGGTTGGGCAGGAAGGCGACCTGGTCCCGGTCAACCTTGTAGGCTTCGCTGGCGAAAGCGACGAGCCGCTTCCTGATTTTCTCGCAGGCGGCCCTGGCGGCCATGCCGTTGAGATCCGAGCCGGAGGATGCGGCCGTGGCCGAGGTGTTGGGCACCTTGCCGGTATGGGTGGCGGTGATCCGGACCTTGTTCACATCGACCTGGAACTCCTCGGCGACAACCTGGGCAATTTTCACGAACAGGCCCTGGCCCATTTCCGTGCCGCCGTGATTGAGGAGGATCGAACCGTCCTTGTAGACATGCACCAGGGCGCCGGCCTGGTTGAGATGGACGGCGTTGAAGGAAATGCCGAACTTGACCGGTGTCAGGGCAATGCCCTTCTT
>JBCCEL010000025.1:0-30653 GCA_039030315.1 Pseudomonadota bacterium | reverse complement strand
GGAGGGCTGGACGCTATCGTCTTCACCGCAGGGATTGGGGAAAATTCCAGCAGGATCCGCCGCCAGATCTGCGAACGGCTGGCCTGGATGGGAGTAACTCTCGACGAAGAGAGCAATCTGGGCAACGCATCGAGGATCAGCGGGCATGCCTCGGCGATCGATGTGCTCGTCATCCCAACGAATGAAGAGGCGGTAATCGCCGAAGCAGCCCAAGGTATGGTGCCTGCGCCTTAAAGCATCAGCAGGGTATCCGGGTTCAGCCCTACGAAGCCGCAACCGACGCGGTCGAAAACTTGGCTGCGTCTTCCGAGCCGCCCGTGGCGTTGCCCTCGCTGTATGACTTGGCGCCTACGCCGGCCAGTTTGCCGCCGTCCACGATGAGGTATTCATCGCGGATCGCACGGCCCTCGAACCAGCACTCCAGGATCTCGCGCACGCCTGCCGCATAGCGGGCCTGGGCGGAGAGCGAGGTGCCGGAGATGTGCGGGGTCATGCCGTGATGAGGCATGCTGCGCCAGGGGTGGTCGCGCTCGGGCGGCTGCGGAAACCAGACATCGCCTGCGTATCCGGCAAGCTGGCCGTTTTCAAGGGCATCGACAATGGCCTGTCGGTCGCAGATCTTGCCGCGCGCCGTGTTCACGATGTAGCTGCCGCGCTTCATCTTGGAGAGCATGTCGGCATTGAAGAGATGTTCGGTCTCCGGATGGAGCGGGCAGTTGATGGTGACCACGTCGCAGACCTTCACCATGTCTTCGACCGACTCATGCCAGGTCAGGTTCAGTTCCTGCTCAACATCGGCAGGCAGCCTGTGCCGGTCGAAATAGTGCAGATTGACCTCGAACGGATGCAGGCGGCGCAGGACGGCAAGGCCGATGCGGCCGGCAGCCACCGTGCCCACATGCATGCCTTCAAGATCGTAGGAGCGTGAGACGCAGTCGGCGATGTTCCAGCCGCCCTTGGTGACCCATTCGTAGGAAGGGATATAGTTTCGCACCAGACTCAGGATCTGCATGACTACGTGTTCGGACACGCTGATCGAGTTGGAGAAAGTCACCTCGGCGACGGTGATGTCGTTCTTCATCGCCGCGTCGAGATCAACGTGATCGGAACCGATACCGGCGGTGACTGCAAGCTTCAGGTTCGGCGATTTGGCGAAGCGTTCTGCCGTCAGATAGGCTGGCCAGAAGGGCTGTGAAATCACGATGTCCGCATCTACCATCTCTTTTTCAAGCACGGAGTCGGGGCCGTCTTTGCTGGTGGTCACCACGAATGTATGACCATTTGATTCCAGATACTTGCGCAGGCCCAGTTCCCCGCTGACGCTGCCGAGAAGCTCACCGGGCGTGAAATCGATCGCAGCCGGAGTCGGGGTGGTCTGGCCGTCGGGATACGACTTGATCTCCGGAACATCGTCGCGGGCATAAGAAGTGGGAAATCCGTCTTCCGGATCGTCGTAGAGAACACAAACGACTTTTGCCATGAGGTCTTCCTCCTGTGAGTTCGACACGCAAGCCATCTCGGCCGCGCACAGATGCGCGAACCGGCTGCAGGGTCGGTTTGTCCTAAGGTCTTCGGGAAGCTTGAAATGCCGCGCTCGTCGGACGGCAGCTTCTCCAATCCTCACGTGCACACAGACACCGGGGTGCTGTCCAATTGGAAGATTTAGGCAATTGATAAAAAGTTTTTATCAACTTGCGGACTCATGCGGGACATATCTTCCGGCAGGCCGGAGTTCAGCACTGCGGAAAACAGGGCATGGGTCATCTTCGCCATCGGCTGCCGGTCCGGCACCACGAGGCCGATCGATTGGGAGAAGGGCTTGCCGGCGAGCGGGCGCAGTTCGAAACGGCTTCCGATCTCATAGAGCTCGGGCAAGGTCGTCGGCACGACGCTGACCCAGCCGCCTCGCTGCAAGTGAGAGAAAATGGTGAGATAGGAATTCGCCGTAACCTGTGCGTTCAGCGCCGCTCCGTGCCGCTTGGCCGCCTGATCGAGAATACGCCGGTTCTGCATTTCCGGCCCTAGCAGGCAAAGCGGCTCTTTAGCCAGGCGTTTCCAGGAAACCGGCTTGCCGTCCGGGAAGTGTCCCCGCCTTGAAATGACGACATAATACTCGCGGTAGAGCGGCAGGCTGTTCACCCGCTCCAGAGGCTCGTTGTCGAGATAAGTCAATCCTCCATGTAACTCGAGACCGTCAAGCCCGGCCTGGATCTGCCGCGAGCTCATGGACTCGATCTCGATCGAAGCGGCTGGGTGAACCCTCAGGAAATACTCGGTGAAATGCCCGGTCATTGGCATTGCCGCTGGGATAACGCCCAGCCGAACCGTGCCCTTAAGATCTTCGGCCTTCAGAGACATATCGTCTTTGAGACTCTCAAAGTCCGAGCTGATCTGCTGGGCCCAGGCCAGCACTCTCTCTCCCTCCGGCGTCAGGCCGACGAAATGGTGGTCCCGCTCGACAAGACGTGCGCCGAAATCTTCCTCCAGTTTGCGCAGCGCGGAAGACAGGGTAGGCTGGGTCACGTTGCAGGCATCTGCCGCCTTCGCGAAGTGACCCTGCCGCGCCAGCGTGATGAAGTAGTGAAGATGACGTATGAGCATTATCGCAAAGCTCTGTTTTTTTTGTCCAAGCCACCCGCGTGAAATTCAGACACAGCTGACTGAAGTTGTCGATCGGCATGTGAGTCTGGATTTGCCTGCCAACCTTGATCGCCACGTTGTGCCGTTTTGATTTTGTGGAATCATCTGATCGTTTGCGCAGGTGCAAATTTGACGCATTCCCCGGCGGCTTGAAACATGGGCGCATCATCAATAAAAACAGTTGGATCGTGGATGTAGTCCACGCTTGGTCCACAGCCAGCCATCAGTCCAGCCAGCAAGTCGACCAATGGTCCCGCTTATGAGCCGGGGCCGTGATCGAAACCCTGTTCTGCTTGTCGAGGTTGAGCTGGCTTGGCGCACGCGCACCGTAAATATGGTCTATACGACCCGACACTTGAGCACAGCAGTTGCGGTGTGGGTTTTCTGACGCGCAAGGACGGGCGGCAGACGCACCGGCTGTTGAAAATGGCGCATGAAGCACTGTGCGCTGTTCCGCACCGTGGTGGCATGTCATCTGAAGGTGTGGGGGACGGCGCCGGGGTCTCGGTAGACCTCTCCAGAGAGTTCTTCTCCGCAGTCTGCGGAAGGGAACTGGAGCTCGGCACATTCGGTGTCGGCAACTTCTTTCTTCCTGATGACGAGAGCCAGCATGAACGCGCTTTCGGAATAATCGAGCGTGCGCTGGCGGAGCGGTCCATGGAAATCCTGTGCGTGCGCGACGTCGCCGTCGACAGCACCGCGCTTCGCCCGCGCGCGGCGAAGTATCAGTTGCCGATCAGGCAGTGGATCTTCGCGGCACCCGAGGGGACTACGCAGCATGACTTCGATGTCCGAATCCACGAGGCGCTGCTGGATATCGAGGCCGACGCCTATACCGATCCGGCGCTTGACGGCCTCTATCCCGTCTCCATGTCGGCCCAGACTCAGGTGCTCAAGGGCCGACTCAACTCAAATGAACTGATCCCATACTTCGCCGACCTGACGGATCCGAAGCACGCGGTACACTCGCTATTCTTCCACACGCGCTTTTCCACCAATACCGATCCGCATCCGTCGATGGCACAGCCGTTCCGGTTCATCGCCCACAATGGCGAGCTGAACACGGACAAGAAAAACCGGCTTTCCGAAGCAGCGCTGGCGCAGGCAAAGAACAGCTCAATCGTGCGGCCGAAGGGGCAGTCCGACAGCTGCCGGCTCGACCAGACCCTGCAGTCGCGGATCTATGAAGACGGGCTCGATCTGGTGGAAACCGTCATCAGCATGATGCCGCCGGCATGGGAGAACGATCACACCCTGTCGCCCAAGGTCCGGCACATGCTGGCCTACTTCGCGCTCTACGAAGAAAAGAACGACGGACCCGCTGCGCTGATCTTCAGCAATGGCACGATCATCGGTGCGCGCCTCGACCGGCTCGGCCTCAGGCCCCTACGTTCCATCGAAACTGATGAATACCTTGCCGTGATGTCGGAAGCCGGTCAGATCAGCTTCGATGAGGATACCGTGATCAGCCGCGGGCGCATCGAAGCCGGTGGCATGCTGTTCTACGACCACGAGCGAGGCAAAGCCTTCAGCACCGATGAGGCACTGGAGCTGCTTGCCGAGCGGCGGGATTTCTCCAGGTTGCTGGAGGACGCAAGGCTCCATATCGACGATCTGCCGGACAGCATGATCGACCCGGCGGTTGCAGCCTGCCGCTACAACGGCGATCTCTCAACGCCGGCCCGCTATGTCGCTTACTCCCACAACCAGGAGAGCTTCCGCTTCCTGATGGACCCGATGCTGTCGAGCGGTGCGGAGAAGGTCTCCGCCATGGGCTATGGCAATGCCATCAACGCCCTGTCAGACAACGAAGGTGGTGTCGGCAAGTATTTCTCACAGCGCTTTGCCCAGGTGACGAACCCGCCGCTGGATTCGATCCGAGAGGCGGACGGCATGACCCTGCGCGTTGCGCTTGGCGCCAAGGCCAAATCCGGCTCGCCGTCCGAAAAGCAGATCATCGTCTCCACACCGATCCTCAAGATGAGCGACGTGCTCAAGCTGCGCTCGCAGAAGCTGGCGCCGGTGGCTGATTTCGAGATGCTCTATGAGCCGGATCTGTCGGACCCCGCACGGAACGAAGCGGCTCTCGTTACTGGTGTCGACCGCTTGTGCGACGCCGTCCAGAAATTCGTCGAGGACGGGGGCGCGATCGCCATCGTCTCGGACCGGCACGTCTCAAAGGCTCGGGCCGCGATCCCAATGATCCTGGCGGTTTCGGCCGTCAACCAGCGCCTCATTGAGGAAGGTCTCCGGCTCAGGGCTTCGGTCATTCTGGAAAGCGGCCAGATCTCCTCATCGCACCATATCGCCTGTGCGCTTGGCTTTGGTGCATCGGCCGTCTATGCGTTGGGCGTGCGGCTTCGCGCCGAGGACAAGTTCTCCGACGATCCGACGCCCGCCTTTCAGCGCTTCATCAAGGCGGCGGAAAAGTCGCTGATGAAGACCATGGGCAAGGTCGGCCTGTGCACCGTTGAAAGCTATTCCGGCGGTGAGTTCTTCGAGCCCAATTTCCTCGATACCAGCGATCCCGTGTTCGCCCGCTACTTCCCGAACATCAAGACGCCTGTGGGCGGTGTGGGCTTCCCGGTTGTCGCCCAGTCGGTCGCCGACTGGCACCAGCGCGCGCTGGCGACCGGTGAAGAAAGCGACGTCCCGATCCTCGGCCTCTTCAAGGAACGCAATGAAGGCGCAGGCCATTCATATGGCATGGCGGCGGTGCGTGGTTTCGTGGACTTGACCGAGGAAGCGATCGCATTTGCCGATGAGGCCGGCGAGACCGAGGAAGCCATGCGGCTGATGACCCTCGACCGTCTCAAGGACGCCTTCGACATCGACGAGGACGGCTACGTCAACACAAGCTTCGATGCCCTGACCGACGAAGCCATAAACAATTTCCAGATTACGCCCGGCTACCAGAAATTCTCCCGCGACATGGCCTATGAGCGCGCCAAGCGTCCAGCCGCGATGCGCGATGTGCTGGCCTTCCCTGCCGACATCACGCACATGGACTCCTGGGAAGACATTCGGCGCGAGATGATGCTGTTCAACCGGGCCGGCAATAACGACTTCGTCATACGCGGCCTGGAATGCGAGCAGGTCTCGGACGATTATTACAAACTGAGGCTCGTCGGCCGGAAAGACAAGATGATGAGCCGGCTTGATGCGCTGGCCCAATCGCTTGTGGACCGTTTCCGAAAGGACATCACCGGACACTGGATCGAAGGCGGCGTGCTCCATCTGAAAGTGAAGGGCTGGGCGCACGACTACGTCAGCAGGCTTCGCACAGCGCCCGCTCGAGTGCCCCTCGATGAGGTTCAGCCCGCAAGCGAAATCACCAGGACGCTCGCCTCCGGCGCCATGAGCCACGGCGCGCTTGTGGCGACGGCCCATGAGGCGGTTGCCCATGGCACGAACATGGTCGGCGGCATGTCGAACAGCGGCGAGGGCGGCGAACATCTCTCTCGCTACGGTACGATCCGGGCCTCGCGGATCAAGCAGTTCGCCTCCGGACGTTTCGGGGTCTGGGCCGGCTATCTCGCCGACCCGAACCTTGAGGAAATCGAGATCAAGATCGGACAGGGCGCAAAGCCTGGCGAGGGCGGTCAGCTGCCGGCACAGAAGGTGACCGTCGAGATCGCTGCCGCCCGCGGCGGCACGCCGGGTGTCGAGCTGGTCTCTCCGCCGCCGCACCACGACACTTATTCCATCGAGGATCTCGCCCAGCTGATTCACGATGCCAAGGCGGCGCGCGTCAGGGTGATCGTGAAGCTCGTGAGTTCCGAAGGTATCGGCACGATTGCCGTCGGCGTCGCCAAGGCGGGAGCCGATGTCATCAATGTGGCCGGCAACACGGGCGGCACCGGCGCCGCTTCGGTGACGGCGCTGAAGTATACCGGCCGCGCGGCGGAGATCGGCATTGCCGAAGTCCATCATGCCCTCTCCGCAAACGGGATCCGGCAGAAGGTCGTCCTTCGCTGTTCAGGCGCGCATCAGACCGGAACCGACGTGGTCAAATCCGCCCTGATGGGGGCGGACAGCTTCGAGTTCGGCACCACGGCCCTGATGATGCTGAAATGCGTCATGGCCAAGAACTGCAACATAAAGTGCCCCGCTGGTCTGACGACGAATCCGGAAGTCTTCGACGGCGACCCCCGTGCGCTCGCGCAGTATCTGCTGAACGTCTCCCATGAGGTCAGGAAGATCCTCGCCAAGCTTGGCTTCCGCAGCCTGCGCGAAGCGCGCGGCCGCAGCGATCTGCTGCATCTCCTCGATCATCCCGCATCCGTGGGCCAGCTGAACCTCCGCGCCATGCTCACGGTCGTCGACGAGATGAAGGTCGACGATCCGGTCTACCTGGAACGGGATTATGCGGTCGATGACGCGATCATCGAAAAGGTGCGCGCGGCACTGTTCGAGCGGAAGGAAGCGTCGGTCGAAATCGATACGGTCCAGCTTTCGACGCGGAACAAGAGTGTCGGCGGGCAGGTCGCGATCGATCTGGAGCGCATCCTGAATTACGAGCTAAGCGATGCCGGACTTCCGTCGGTTCTCGAGGACCCGCGCGGACGGCGCTTCCTGCATCCCGGTTCCGTCCGGATCAACACGACCGGTGCAGCAGGGCAGTCGTTCGGTGCCTTCTGCAATGACGGCATGATCATGCGCCACACCGGCACCTGCAACGACGGCGTTGGCAAGGGTGCCTGCGGCGGTGAGATCATTGTGTGCTCGCCGAAGCAGACCGGGCGCCGCCGGCGACAGAACGTGCTTATCGGCAATTTTGCACTCTTCGGCGCCACAGGCGGCCGGGTGTTTATCGAGGGCGAGGCCGGTGACCGCTTTGCGGTGCGCAACTCCGGCGCCACGGCGGTCGTCGAAGGTGTCGGCGATTTCTGCGGCGAGTACATGACCAACGGCACGGTGCTGAACCTTGGCGGTTTCGCCAACGGGCTCGGCAACGGCATGTCCGGCGGTTTCCTCTATCAGTACGATCCCGAAGGCAAGATCGAGCAGTTCGTCAGTCAGGACTCGGTCACCATAGGCGGCATTGCTGACGACCGTGAGGACGCCCGCGTCCATCTGGAAGCGGTGCACATGCTGCTCGGCTGGCATCTCAAAGCTACTGGATCGGAGACGGCAAAGCGGATCCTGGACAACTGGGAGGACGAGCAGAAGAACTTCGCGTTCCTCATGCCTCGCGCGCTGTTGCAGTACCAGGATGCGGACGAAATTCTGGCGGCCAAGACACGGAAGGAACTGGTTGAGGAACTGGCGACGGGCCTTGCGGTTCGCCAGGTCAACAAGTTCAAACGCGCCTGGCAAGCCGGGGTGCCGATCATGGGCGGCAGAGTGCCGGCCTATGGCGAGGTGGACAGTGAGGACATGTTCCGCCTGCTAAACAACTGGACGGTGCTGAACGAAGCGCAACGGATCGCGGACAAGCGCCTCGGCGGCGGTATCGATCTTTCGAGCCCGGCCGCGGTCAAGGCGACCCGCAACCTCGTCATGACCGAGGATTTCACCCTGATGAACTCGCTGCTGCGCCATGCGCGCGAAGCTGTGGACACCTACTCCGATCAGGAACTCGCGGTGATGGTCTCCAACAAGCGCCTGACGGACTTCAAGGAAGCGCTCAGCCTGCGCAATGTGCTGTCGGTCGACAGCCCCGGCACTTATGGCTGGATCATCCATCAGGACCGCAAGAACCGCGCCGCCATTGGCGAGATCCCGAGTTTCGAGAGCCTGTTTGCAGCAAAATCGCTGCCCAAGCTGTCGGCGGCATAGGACGGCCCTGGAACCTTGAACATGCCCTTCGTTCCAGACGGCGCGCCCTTCAGCGAGGCTCAGAGAGCCTGGCTTGCCGGCTTCATGGCGGGCCTCCAGTCCCGTGCCGCCGCAGCGGAAGCTGATGGCGCTGTCGGTGCGGCCGCTGGCCAGCACGCCGGAGCTCAATTGCACATTCTGTTCGGGACGCAGACCGGCAATGCGGAAGCCGTGGCCGAAGATGCCGCCGCCGCCGCCAGACAGCAGGGCCTCGCACCGGCCGTCACGGGGCTTGACGAGGTTTCGATGGAAGCGCTGTCGGAAATGAAGTCGGCGCTGATCGTCATTTCCACCTACGGCGAAGGGGAAATGCCTGATAATGCCGAGCTGTTCTGGGATGCTCTGTCCTCCAGCACGGCGCCCCGGCTCGACCAGATGAAGTATAGCGTTCTGGCGCTCGGCGATACCGGTTATGACGAGTTCTGCCATGCCGGCAAATTGCTGGATACCCGGTTGGAACAGCTTGGCGCAGAGCGACTGAGCGCCCGTGTTGACTGCGATGTCGATTTCGACGAACCCGCCGGCGAATGGATAGAAGCAGCGCTCCTTCTTGCGGCAGAGTTCGTCGACAAGGCTGGAGGATCGGATCAGGCCGCAGATACCGCTCCGGCCAAACCTGCCAAATCAGTCTGGAACAGAAAGAACCCTTACCCCGCGCCTGCAGTGGAGAACCGCCTGCTGTCCGCGATTTCCTCTGCGAAAGAGATCCGCCATTTCGCACTAGATCTCTCCGGCAGCGACCTGACCTACGAGGCGGGCGATGCGCTTGGCGTCGTGCCCACGAACGATCCTGAACTGGTGGACGCCCTGCTCGCGCGCCTTGAGGTGGACGCGGAGCAGCCCGCCGGAAAACTGGACATGCCGCTGGGCGAAGCCCTGCGCACCCATTTCGAGATTATGACCCCGTCCAGGGACATGATCCGCGAGGTCGCGGCCCGCGCCGACGATGATCCCCTCAACTACGTCCTGGCCAATGGCGACAAGGAGGCTTTGGAAGCCTTCATGTGGGGCCGCGACGCGCTCGATCTCCTGAATCTGGCAGACAAGGTGTCTGTCTCCGCGGAAGAGTTCGTGTCCTGGCTAAAACCGCTGCAGCACCGTGCCTATTCGATTTCCTCCAGCCCCAAGGCCCATCCCGGCGAGGTGCATCTGACCGTCGCCGCCGTAAGATGGCGGAACTTCGGCCGTGACCACAAGGGCGTGTGCTCGACCTATCTCGCAGACCGCGTTTCCGAAGACGGGGAAGTCCCGGTCTTCGTGCTCCCCAATAAGTCATTCCGGGTGCCCGCGGACGACGACGCACCTGTCATCATGGTCGGTCCCGGCACCGGTATCGCACCGTTCCGCGCCTTCCTGGAAGAGCGCCGGGAGCGCGGCGCGGCCGGGCGCAACTGGCTGTTTTTCGGCGACCAGCACAGGGCGCTCGACTTTATCTACGAGGAAGAGATTTCCGCCATGAACGAGGACGGTCTGCTGGGCCGGCTGGATCTTGCGTTCTCGCGCGATCAGAAAGAGAAAATCTACGTGCAGTCTCGCATGCATGAGAACGCCAGAGAGCTGTTCTCATGGCTTGAGGACGGCGGGCACTTCTACGTCTGCGGCGATGCCACCAGAATGGCGCGCGACGTGGATACCGCACTGCACGAAATCGTCGCCAGCGAAGGCGGCTACTCCGATGACGATGCCAGGGACTACATCAGCTCGCTGAAACGCGAGAAACGCTATCTGAGAGACGTCTACTAGGCAGAGGCATCAGTTCAAAGTGTCCGATTTCACGCAGAATTCTAGGATATGGCGCTGCCTCTGTGCGTCCTCACAGTGCAATGCGGTACCTCTCGGGTCAATGGCAGCGGTGCACCGTGTACTGGGCAAAAAGTGCAGGTTTCTGGCCGGCGGCATTCAGCCTCTCGACGCTATTGCCCCAGACCTGTTTCAGGTGGGCTCGATCACTGTTGGCCCCAACAGCCTCTTCAACGTGCGCGGTCAGGTCGCTCCGATCCAGTTTCCGGGGGACGAGTTTCGTTGTCCGCCGGGATCCATCGGTCTCAGGGTCAGCCATCCCAGAACCCCGGATGACCAGAGCTGCTTGGTCGCAGTTTCTACCCCTGTCGAAGAGCAGAGGCGCCCAATGGCCATTCACGTGTTCGATGACCGGGGCGCCCTGGTGCAACGCCTGGACATCATCGAGCCCGACGACACACTGATTCTCGCAGCCGCAACGTCATCGCACCCGCTATGGACAGGGTCTGCCGGAGATCTCGACCCCAGACATTTTGATCCCCGCTGCGAAAGCAACGTTATTAGTCTGATGCCGCAATTCTCGCGCGGTAAGAACTGGAAGCTGCTGCCGTTCCACGAACACCTCGATCACATCATTGCCGATGGCGGTAATCAGCGGCATAGACGTCTGATGTCATTGGGCAGGGAGGAAGCGCGCCGGATCGACACCAAGGTGCTCCCGCATTTGTTGGACTATCTGGCAACGCAGAACCGATCATTTACCCGGATATTCGTCCGCAAGACGATCGCGCAGGCGCACCAGGGGCCTGTTCACATGATCGACGTTGTCGACGATGTTCTTATGGCCTACTCCAAAAAGACGGTGGCCGCGCTCGACATGCAGTCGATCGGAAAGGCGTGGCTCGTGCCCTACGCGGCAAAGGCTGGTAGCTCCAGCAGCCTGGAGATTTACGACCGGACTGGCGCCTGCCTCGCTATCTTTCTGTCGGAGCAGCCCAATGCATGCATGGCGCAGATCGATTGGGACGACCTGATGTTCTCGCTGCCGGGAGAGCGATAGCTGCGGAAGGCGAAAGGTCCACATTCCGAATTCTCATGCTACGTACAGCCAGATCAGAACGCAGGCGATGAGCCCGGTAATGAAGAGGGTCTCGACCACCAGAAGCGCGATTGCAGGTCCACCCACATCTATCACCTCCTCAAGAGACGTCTTGACGCCAACCGCGGCAATAGCGCTTAACAGCGCCCATCGCGCAATGTCGGCAAATGTGGAGGTGATCTGAGGCGGAAGAAGACCGGTCGAGTTAATTGCAACCAGCGCAAGGAACCCGAGAATAAACCCGGGCACTAGCGGTGGACGGTCGGTTTTATCGGTATCCGCCATGTTGATCCAGCGAATGACCAGCGCGGCGCAAACAATGACGGGAGCCAGCATGGAAACCCGGATAAGTTTGACCACGGTCGCGACTTCCCCCGTCTCATTCGAAACGGAAAAACCCGCACCGACAACCTGAGCCACGTCGTGAATTGTGGCTCCCAGGAACAAGCCTGAGAGTTTCTCATCGAAGCCCGCGGCATCTGCCAGGATCGGATAGACGATCATGGCGGCAGTTGAGAGCACCGTCACTCCAACAACGGTGAATACGAGGCGCTCTTCCGTGCGGCCGTCCTTCGGCAGGATCGCAGAAATCGCTATCGCAGCCGATGCACCGCAAATCGCAACGGAACCGGCAGAGAGAAATGCAAATCGCGGACCATGGCCGAACAACCGCGCGATCGCCATGCCGAAAACGATGGTGGCTGTGACTCCGAGAGCGACCAAGCCGACCGCGGTCCAGCCGAGCGAAGCCGCCATATCGTAACTGATGCGCAGGCCAAGAAGGGCCACGCCAATGCGGAGAATCTTGGTAGATGCGAATCCTATGCCCTGCTTGCAGGGGCCTTCCTTTGACAGAAAATTGAGCGCGATTCCAAACAGCAGGGCCATCAACATGGCCGGTGCACCGTAGTGGTCGGAAACAAACTGCGCAGCGAGCGCGATCAGAGCGGCAATTAGGATGCCAGGCAGCAGCGGTTTAACAGATTGCTGATAACACGAAACGAACTGATTCATGCGCCCAGATACCTCGCAGTTCACCGAGCCGGACGCTTGCTCGTAAATGTGTGAGCTTCAGTATTGGGTCAGATCGTCCACCGTCAATCCGATACTTATGGCGAATTGTCGCTCATAGCGCCGATTGTCCCGCCCATCCAAATTTGCTTCTCTCGGATATCGCGCGAACCTGGCGATTGCGCAGGAGCGGGTCCTATTCGACGGCGGACAGCCTTTGCGCCAGTCGCGCTGCACGCGGACAATCGAGCCGGTCTATCAGGGGACTGTCGGGGTCGATTTCCTTTTTGCAGACCAGACAACGGTCGGCACCTGCGACCGCATTCAGGCCGCCGCAACTTCCTTTGATGGTCTTACCGGCAAACACAACGCCGACCGACATGCCAAAGACGACCACCGTGAGTACAACAAACGCAAGGATGAAGATTTCCATTATGGCATTCTGTCTGGTCAATTGCCGACCGTAATAGCCTCAAACCTCGGGCTCATCAATGTCGAGAATCTGATCTTGTCGCCGTCAGTCGCCACATCTGAAGCACGGTATATGAAAAATGCCGCGATATCTCTTTCCTTCGCCATTCTCATCCCCCTTTCCCGGCCAACCGCGAGCAACGCGGTTGCCCAGGCATCGGCGAGCATAGCTGATTCTGCCAGTACGGTGACAGAGGCCGTTTGGTGAGTGATAGGCCGCCCGGTCTTCACGTCAATGATGTGCGAGTAGCGCTTTCCATCATGCTCACGGTAGTTTCTGTAGTCACCCGACGTCGCCATGCCGTACCCGCTCAGATCGAGAATGAGCTGAATGCTTCTGTCGCGGGGATTTGGTTTCTCAATCCCGATGCGCCAGTTCTCGCCATTTGCCTTTATGCCGCGCGTCACAAGATCGCCGCCTATTTCAACCATGTAGTTTTCGATGGAGAATTTTCTAAGGGTTGCCGCAACTTCGTCGACACCGAATCCCTTGGCGATGGCGGACAGATTTATCGTTACGTCTGGATCTATTTTTGTGAGTGTTTCAGAAGCCGCATCCAAGGACAGTTTCGTGGACTGTCCAACCTTGGTCCGGGCAACCGCGAGCGCACTATTGTGCGGCAGGGGATCTTCGGGTTTGCGCTCACCGAAACCCCAAAGTTCGATGACTGGTGCGAGCGTGACATCAAAGTGTCCATCGCTATCCTGATTGACCGCATTGGCGGCGGAAAGCACTTCGACCATCATATTCGAAACTCTTGCTGGATCAGTGCTTTGTAAGGCGTTAAAGCGCGAAATTTCAGACTTTGGGTCCCAATTTGAAAGATGAGCGTTGACGCGCTCAAGCGTTGCTTCTATCGCCTCCCCCAGGTTTTTGGACGGTGTGTCTGGCGGTGCGATGGCAACGACGTTGTACGTCGTGCCCATCGTGTTTCCAGTGTATGTAAGCGTGGTGTCGGTAGGGCGGCACGAACCGGCAATTATGAAAGCAAAGCAGACGAGAATCGTGAACTGGAACCTCAGAATTTCGAGCATTTCGCATCCTCATTCAGCCCGGTTTAGAGCTGAACTTTTTCGCCATAGAGAAGCACAGTTCGCCCATGGGTCAATTGACGCTTGAAGGGCTATGAGGCAACACACTTCTGCAGTTGAGTTTGGCATGGCATCAGGCCTCGCGAAAGCATCCCACGTTGCGGGCCTCAGTCTGCGCTCAAGTGACGAACGCTTTCAGAAGACATCAATTATGTAGCACACGCCAATGCGAGAATTCCGATTTCGGAAAGGACTGGATCTGCCAGTCGCGGGTGCGCCGGAGCAAAAGATCTCCGCGGGGCCTGCATGCCATACTGTTGGTGTGGTCGGTCCCGACTATCTTGGTCTGAAACCACGCCTGTCTGTAGAAGAGGATGACGAGGTCAGGCGCGGCCAGACGTTGTTCTTTCATCGGGACACGCCGGAGGCGAAGATAACTGCGCCTGTAAGCGGAAAAATCAAGGCGATAAACCGTGGTGCCCGGCGTGTGCTCGAAAGCATCGTTATCGATGTGGGCGACCTTGGCGACATGGGCATGGACTTCTCTTCCGTCGGGGGCGAGCAAGATAGCGAAGCTGTGGCGGAGAAGCTGGCGGAAGCCGGTCTTTGGACATCGTTCCGGACACGGCCGTATTCTAAAGTTCCCGGCGTCGGCGAAAGACCTGCTGCGATCTTCGTAACGGCTATGGATACCGAACCATTGTCGCCGGATGCGGCGATGGTCATCAGTGAGGCGCCGGAGGCATTCGAGCGCGGCGTTGCCGCCATTGCAAAGCTCTGTGAAGGTAAGACCTATGTCTGCCATGCGATCGGCGCGCAGATACCCGCCAGCTCCGCGCCTAACGTTGAGGCGGTCGGCTTCTCCGGCCCGCACCCGGCCGGCCTGCCGGGCACGCATATCCACTTCCTGCACCCGCCCTCTGCGGAGCAGGTGGTGTGGACGATTTGGTACCAGGACGTCATTGCAATCGGGCAGCTGATGATGACCGGGCACGTGGATGCGTCCCGGATTGTCTCGATCGGCGGGCCATGCTGCCGCAACCCACGCCTGATCCGCACGCTGGCGGGCGCTTCGATGCATGAACTCACTGAAGCTGATCGTGTTTCGGACGTTCCGATCCGGCTCCTGTCGGGCTCCGTACTCAGCGGCCGGGCGGCTGATAACAGAACTGCATATCTTGGCCGCTACGCGCGCCAGATCTCGATGCTCGAAGAAGATTTCAAGCAGACCGTACTTGGCTGGATCCGGCCAATGCCGCAGAAATTTGCCGTTCAGCCAGTATTAGGCTCCGCGTTCTCCAGAAAACTCTTTAATTTGACAACGAACCTGAATGGCGGCCGCCGTGCCATGGTGCCGACTGGGACATTTGAAGAGCTCATGCCGCAGGACTTCCTGCCCACGCAATTGCTGCGGGCATTGCTGGTGATGGATACCGACACGGCCCAGACCCTTGGTGCACTGGAACTCGACGAAGAGGATCTGGGGGTTGTCGGATTTTCCTGCCCTGCCAAGTACGAGTACGGGTTGGCCTTGCGCGACTGTCTCGAGAAGATCGAAAAGGAAGGATAGCCGATGGGCTTGCGCTCATTCTTCGACCGGATCGAGCCGCACTTCGAACAGGGCGGCAAGTGGGAAAAGCTTTTCCCGCTTTACGAGATGGTGGAAAGCTTCCTCTACACACCAAAGACGGTGACGACTGCGGCGCCGCACGCCCGCTCGCATGTGGATATGAAGCGGATCATGACCTATGTGGTCATCGCGACAATCCCCTGCATTCTGTTCGGCTGGTACAATACGGGTCTGCAGGTCAATTCAGCGATCGCCGATCACGCCGCATCCGGCTGGCGCAGCGTTATCGTGTCATTCCTGGGCATCGGGTTCGATCCGAACAACATTTTCGCCAACATGTTCCACGGCGCGCTCTACTTCTTCCCGATCTACATCACCACGCTGGTGGCGGGCGGCTTCTGGGAAGTTGTATTCGCCACGGTGCGCCGTCACGAGGTCAACGAAGGCTTCCTTGTGACGTCCATGCTCTACACCCTCATCATGCCGCCGGAGGTACCGCTCTGGCAGGTGGCGCTCGGTATTTCCTTCGGGGTCGTGATCGGCAAGGAAGTTTTCGGCGGAACCGGCAAGAATTTCCTGAACCCGGCGCTTGTCGGCCGAGCCTTCCTCTATTTCGCCTATCCGGCCCAGATGTCCGGCGATACGATCTGGACACCGGTCGACGGTTTTTCCGGCGCAACGGCATTGGCCGTGTCAGCGGCTGATGGGGTCCAGGCGCTTTCTGCGCAGGGCATCACGTGGATGGATGCATTTATCGGCACGATCCAGGGCTGCCTCGGCGAAACCTCGACCATAGCCTGTATGATCGGGCTCGCCTTCCTGCTGATCACCAAGATAGGCAACTGGCGTCTGATTGTCGGTTGCCTGGGCGGCATGATCGGATTTTCGCTGTTGCTGAATTTCATCGGCTCCGACACCAATCCGATGTTCGCCATGCCCTGGTACTGGCACCTCGTGATAGGCGGATATGCCTTCGGCCTGACCTTCATGGTAACGGAGCCAGTGTCTGCCTCGCACACGAATGTTGGGAGGTACTTCTACGGCGCCCTTATCGGCATCATGGTGGTACTGATCAGGGTCCTGAATCCAGCCTTTCCGGAAGGCATGATGCTCGCCATCCTGTTCGGTAACGTTTTCGCCCCGCTCATTGATTACTTCGTCGTCCAGGCCAATATCCGCAGGAGGGCAAAGCGCCATGCCTGATCAGGACCGGACGGACGAGACGGAAAAGCCGATGAACCCAATCAGGCGTTTCTTCAGTCAACCAGCCGACAGCGTCGGCAAAACCGTGTTCGTCGCCGTCGCCATATGCCTGGTGGCATCCATGGTCGTCTCCACCGCAGCCGTTGTGCTGAAACCGCTGCAGGACGCGAACAAGAAAATCGACAAATACGTCAACGTGCTGCAGGTGGCCGGCCTCTATCGGCAGGGCATGGATGTCGAGAAGGCGTTCGCCCGGTTCGAGCCGCAGGTGCTGGAACTTGAGACAGGCAAATTCGTCGATACTTTCGATGCCAAGACGTTCGATGACCGCGCCGCCGCGGACGATCCGGAATTGTCGGTTGAGCTTCGGGAAGATCCGGCAGGCATCGGCCGCAAGTCGAAATACAAGACCATCTATCTGCTGCGGACGGATGCTGGAAAAATCGACAAGGTGATCCTTCCGATCCACGGCTATGGGCTCTGGTCAACGCTTTACGGCTTCATTGCTCTGAAGGCGAACGGCGACGATATATTCGGGCTTCAGTTCTATCAGCATGCCGAGACGCCGGGTCTTGGCGCCGAGGTGGACAATCCGAAGTGGAAGGCGATGTGGTCCGGCAAGAAACTGACGGACGCGGACGGCGAGCTTCAGATCACGGTTGCAAAAACGCCGCCGCCAGCCGGTAAGGACTATCATGTGGATGCCCTCGCTGGTGCTACACTGACGTCCGTCGGCGTTGACAATCTTGTCAAATTCTGGATGGGCAAACAGGGCTATAAGGCGTTCCTTGCAAACCTGAAGGCAGGAGAGATCGGATGACGCAAACCAGACGGGAAATGCTGATCGATCCTCTGGTCGACAACAACCCGATCACATTGCAGGTTCTCGGTATCTGCTCTGCCCTGGCGGTCACATCCTCTCTGCAGGTAGCCTTTGTCATGTCGCTCGCGGTCACCTTCGTGACCGGCTTTGCGTCACTCTTCATTTCGTTGCTCCGGAACCACATTCCAAGTTCCATCCGCATCATCGTGCAGATGGTGGTGATCGCCTCGCTGGTCATTCTCGTCGACCAGGTGCTGAAGGCCTATGCCTTCGAAATCTCCAAGACGCTCTCGGTATTCGTCGGCCTCATCATCACGAACTGCATCGTGATGGGCCGCGCCGAGGCGTTTGCCATGAAGAACCCGCCGCTTGCCTCGTTCATCGACGGGATCGGCAACGGCCTGGGCTACGGCCTGATCCTCATGCTGGTCGGCGTGGTGCGCGAACTATTCGGTTCGGGCAGCCTGTTCGGCGTCACCATCCTGCACAAAGTGACCGATGGCGGCTGGTACGTGCCGAACGGCTTGCTGCTGCTGCCGCCCTCAGCCTTCTTCGTCATCGGTCTTATCATCTGGGCGTTCCGGACCTGGAAGCCAAGGCAGGTCGAAGCGCGTGAATTCAAGATCCAGACGGCGGAGGCGCACTAGTGGAAGGCCTTCTCTCCCTCGCCGTCAAAGCGATATTCGTCGAGAATCTCGCGCTCAGCTTCTTTCTCGGCATGTGCACGTTCATCGCCGTGTCGAAGAAGATCGCAACGGCAATCGGGCTCGGCATTTCGGTGATGATCGTGCAGACGATCACCGTGCCGACCAACAATCTGCTCCTGAACTATCTGCTGAAGCCCGGCGCGCTGTCCTGGGCAGGCTTCGACGACGTCGATCTCACGTTCCTCGGGCTGATCACCTATATCGGGGTGATCGCGGCGCTGGTGCAGATCCTGGAGATGGTGCTCGATAAGTTCTTCCCGCCGCTCTACAACGCGCTTGGCATCTTCCTTCCGCTAATCACAGTGAACTGCGCTATTCTCGGCGGTTCGCTCTTTATGGTCGAGCGCGACTATTCGCTGGCAGAGGCCACCACTTACGGTGCCTCCTCCGGGTTCGGCTGGGCCCTCGCGATCACGGCTATGGCGGGCGTTCGCGAAAAGCTGAAATACTCCGACATCCCGGATGGCCTTCAGGGCCTGGGCATCACCTTCATCACGGCCGGATTGATGGCGATGGCCTTCATGTCCTTCAGCGGCGTGAAACTCTAAGCATGGGAGCTTTGATGGAAACCTTCGGACTCGGCGTTGCGCTCTTCACCGTCATCATTCTGACCCTTGTGACGGTCATTCTGTTTGCCCGGTCGATGCTGGTGTCGACCGGCGACGTGAACATCACGATCAACGGCGAGAAGACCATTTCGGTACCGGCCGGAGGCAAACTGCTCCAAACATTGGCGGCGGAGAAACTGTTCGTCCCTTCCGCCTGCGGCGGCGGCGGCACCTGCGCCCAGTGCCGGGTGAAGGTCATGTCCGGCGGCGGGTCGATCCTGCCGACAGAACTCAGCCACATCACCAAGCGCGAAGCCAGCTGCGGCGATCGCCTTTCCTGCCAGGTGGCCGTGAAACAGGACATGGAGGTCGAGGTTCCTGAAGAGGTGTTCGGCGTCAAGAAGTGGGAGTGCACCGTGCGCTCCAACGACAATGTCGCGACCTTCATCAAGGAACTGGTGCTGGAACTGCCGGAAGGTGAAGACGTGAATTTCCGAGCCGGCGGTTACATCCAGATCGCAGCCCCGCCTCACAAACTTAAATACAGCGATTTCGATATCGGTGAAGAGTATCGCGAAGACTGGGACCGGTTCGATCTCTGGCAGTACGAGTCGGTTGTTGATGTTCCGATCGAGCGGGCTTACTCTATGGCGAACTATCCGGAGGAGAAGGGCATCATCATGCTCAACGTCCGGGTGGCCTCGCCCCCGCCGGGTTCAACCGGTATCCCCCCGGGCCAAATGTCTTCATTCATCTTCAATCTGAAGCCGGGCGACAAGGTGACGATCTCCGGCCCCTTTGGGGAATTTTTCGCCCGCGATACCGACAAGGAAATGATCTTCGTCGGCGGTGGCGCGGGCATGGCGCCGATGCGCAGCCACATCTTCGATCAGCTCAGGCGTCTCAACTGCGAGCGCAAAGTCACATTCTGGTACGGCGCGCGCTCCAAGCGCGAGATGTTCTATGTCGAGGATTTTGACGGGCTGGACGAGGGAAATACGAACTTCGACTGGCACGTAGCGCTGTCCGATGCGATGCCGGAAGACCAGTGGAAGGGCTATACCGGCTTCATCCACAACGTGCTGTTCGAGGAGTACCTGAAGAACCACCCCGCTCCAGAAGATTGCGAGTACTACATGTGCGGCCCGCCGATCATGAACCAGTCGGTCATCAACATGCTGCTCGACCTCGGCGTGGACCGTGAAGACATTATGCTCGACGATTTCGGCGGCTAGCCGACAATCATCTGCCTCATGCGCAGGGCTTCATATTCCAGCTCGTTGAGCCGGAAGTGGACAACATCCCCGATCGTTATGATCCCCAGCAAATCTCCGCTATCGTCGACGACAGGCATGTGCCGGAAACGCCCATCGGTCATCTTCCGCAATACGGTCACCAGAACATCGGACGGCTGACAGCTCACGATCTCCCTTGTCATCAGATCCTCAACCTTTTGAGGCAGCGTCTGCCCCGGTGTGTCCGCCATCCGCCTCACGATGTCGCGCTCGGAGAGGATGCCGACCATCTTCCCGTTCTGGTCGGTTACAAGAACGGCGCCAATGCGTTTGTCGCGCATTAACTCAACCGCGTGTTTCACTGTTTGCCCCGGGTGCACCGAAAAGATCTCGTTGTTCTTCTTTTCCAGCAGCGTAGCAACCGTGGAGTTGGTGGTCGAAAGGTTAGAATCGATGGACTGGCTGACCGTTGAAGACTTCTCCTTGTCGCCGACGGTTGGCGCTTGGTAAGAGCTGGGCATGAGGTACTCCTGGCATATTCGCTCTATTGTCACGGCGGCTCGTGGCGGATGAACGATCACTTGAATTCTCCGCAACCGGAGCACAATGAAGCCATGAAAGCAGCGCGAAGGAAAGTGATTGTTACCTGAATTCGTCTATATCACTCCGATTTCGGCCAGCTTGCTGATGGTTGTCGCCGTTGTGGCCGGCTATCAATACCGGCAAAACTGGCGTCTACAGGGGCCGGCGTGGAAAGCCTGGACATTCGGCACCATCGCCGGCATGGCCCTTCTCCTACTCTCGTTTGCGCCGTTGAAATTCTGAACCCGACCCAATTTGAGATTGCGAACCGCCGCAGTTGGCAAGAAATGTCGCGATGTTCGATCGGTGGAGCGATATCCAGATGCGCAGCTGGGACAATGTAATCCGGACCAGAGCGTTGTCCGATCTGATCGAGTCGTAGAGGGCTCACAAATCGGTCTTTGAGTGATTCATGCTGTCTGCCGGGTGATGGAGGCTGTCGGGCCTGTCGAAAGCTCTTTCGGTTGATTTGCGTGTTCGTGTGATTGCAGGGGTGGCGTCTGGGATGAGCCATCGTGAGGTGGCGGCACTGTTCGGTGTGAGCGCGGCCAGTGTTAGCCGCTGGCGCGCTTTGGCCCGCCTGCAAGGCAATCTTGCGCCCAAGGCCTTGGGCGGCGATCGCCGCTCGGGCCGAATTGACGGCCACAAAGATCTGATCATGGCCACGGTCGAGGAGACGCCGGATCTCACCCTTCAGGAACTGCGCCGGATTTTGGCTGGCCAAGGCCTGCACTTCGGTTACGGCACGCTTCAGAGCTTCTTCAGGCGCCACAACATCACGCGCAAAAAAGGACGGCCCATGCAGCTGAGCAGGGCCGCCCGGTAGTAAGCCGCAAGCGGCAGGCGGGGTTCGCGGACCAACTCGGCCTCGACCCGGAGCGGCTTGTCATCGTCGATGAACCAGGGCCAGGACCAACATGGCCAGCAGCCACGGTTGGGCGCCCAGAGGCGAGCGGCCGAGGGAGGCCGTGCCTTATGGGCACTCCTTGCCCGGCAGACGTTTGCAGAGCATACGCTGAGAGGGGGAAGACCACGACTTTCGTCGCCGGTTTGAGCCTGGAAGGAATGATCGCGCCGTTCATGTCCGGAGCTGCCCCGATGCAGTACTTCCTATCTTGCTCGGCTGTCGATCTCAGCCAGCCGCGGTCTCCGCTGTATATCGGGGAACACTTTGGGGAGCATGTCAGAGGGTCTGAAAGGTGCCATGAGCGGCCATGGCTATGTGGGCGCTGGAACGACCGGTGTCGAAGGCAAGGCGGCCACAAGAGCGATCCCGCGAGCGCGTGGATCAGGCCATCTATAGTTCCTCGACGGCCCCTGGAGTTTCTGACGAGTCCTTCCAGTGCAGGGAAGCACCATGTGCAACGTAGGTCCACACGAGACGGTCGGGAACGTCCAAAGTAAGCCGGGTCCCTTTAGGAACGAATACAGCCTGTCCTGGGGCAAGTGAAACTGGACCACTTTCATCTGTGACGATGACCGCGCCTTCAAGTACAAACAGGAAATCATCGAACGCGAAGACATAGTCTGCGATGCGGATGCGCTCGAGCTGCGCGATACCCGCTTGGTAGGGTGCGCCGTCCTTCGAGCTGACCCATTCGCATACGCTTTGATGGCCAGCACCGACGACACGGTAGGGATCGTAAACGGCGTCGCGACGGTCAAAGACTTGGATTTTCGGCATGATTACTCCTGAAACGTCCAGCCAGTTATCTGTGCTCAGTTGTTGTTCGCTTGGCGATCACAACACCAAGCGTACCAGAAGGTTCAGTGTCCACAACGGCTCAGAAATGCCTTCAAATCTGAGGGTGTGTTTGAACGGCAAAGCCGCCACATGCGATGCCGGCAAGAGTGCCTGTTCAGGGGCTGAGTCGGAAGCGTGTCTGCGGTGCGAGCTATCTCGCGGGGCACGTTGACTGGCATGGGAACCGTGAGAAAATCGACTCGGCATGTTTCCAGCCTCCGCCAAACTGGAATTGGTGATCGCATTGCCAAATCGTCTCTTTTTTCTTTGGAAGCAATGACACAACCTCCGCACTGACCCCACCCGATAGGGCGCCGGCGAACCGGTTCTCGATCCGGTCCGATGGTTTCCTGAGTGGCTCGGAGACTTTCTTGCCAGGCAACGCCCAGGGTGAATTCGGGCTATGTTCGATCTTGGCCAATGGCGACGTGACCGTTCTCGCGCTGCCACAATAGGGGTAGCAATGCGCGTTTCCGACCGTGCACCGCATTTGAGCGCAGTGCATCGGGTGGTGACTGCCAGGCGCGGCACGGTCTGACGTCAGAGAGTGACCCTGGGAAACAGGCTGACCACTTCGGACATCGTCCCGCCCTGTTCCAGATCGTCCAGAGCTGGGCTCCACGGCTGACCGGCCTCCAGCACGAGTGGGCTTCCCAGAGTTTCGAGTGCCTTGTCTGAAGATTGCGGGATGATCTGGCGGAGCCCCTCAAAAAGCAGCCGCAGGCAATCAAGCGTCACGTAAATCACCGTGGCGCAGCGTGCTGCTGTCGCCTCATTCTTGATCAGCTCCCACGGAGCCTGCTCGGCGAAATACTCATTCAGCATCTCCGCGCAGCTGACGACATCCTGTGTGACGCGCGGCACGTCCCGCAGTTCGAATCTCTCGGCAAAGTTCTTCGCTGCTGCGAGCGCGGTTTCCCTGACACGTTCATCGTCGGCACTCAGCGACCCGCACGACGGAATTTTGCCGTCAAAACGGCTGTGCGCGAACTTGCCCGCGCGGGAGAACAGGTTGCCGATCTTGTTACCCATCTCGCTGTTATATGTCTGGCCGAGAAGCTCCATGGAGATCTGGCTGTCGGACTCCGCGCGCATGTGCCGTGCCAGATAGTACCGCAAGGCGTCGACACCGAACGTGTTCGCCACCTCGATCGGATCTACGGTGTTCCCCAGGGTCTTGGACATTTTAAGGCCGCCCTGGCCGACCCAGTGTCCGTGGACGGACAGGCGCCCCGGCGGCTTTTCGCCGATCCCAAGCAGCATGATCGGCCAATAGATGCCGTGCGTCTTCAGGATGTCCTTGCCGATCAGGTGTTCGGACTGATCCCACCATTGCGCATAGCCGGGCTCGGGCCATTTCAGATTGGTGACATAGTTGATCAGGGCGTCGAACCAGACATAGGTCACGTAGTCCGGATCAAACGGCAAACGGACACCGAGCGATACCCGGTGAACCGGCCGCGAGATGCACAGATCCTCCAGAGGCTCCTCCAGCATGTTGAGCAACTGGCTGCGATAGGCGGCTGGGCTGACAAAGTCGGGATCGGATTCGATCAGATCGATCAGCTGTTTCCGGAACGGCTCGATATGCATGAAGTAGTTGAGCTCATCCAGTTCCTCCGGCTCGAGGCTGGGATGATCCGGACAGCGGCCGTTTTCGTCCAGGTCGGAAAGCTTTTTGAATTGCTCGCATCCTGTGCAGTAAATGCCCTTATACTGCTTCTTGACGATTAGCCCGGCATCCAGGAGCAACTGTTCGAAGTGTGCGACTTGTTCCATGTGGAACTTGCGCGAAGTGCGCACGAAATAGTCATAGTCGACATTCAGCAGATCGAAGACCTTCTGAAACTCGCCCGACCTCATCGTCAGGTATTCGTCGGTTGCCAAGCCGCTCTCGTGAGCTGCTTCCTCGTTCTTCTGCCCGTGTTCGTCCGTGCCCGTTGTCAGCATGGTTTCGATGCCGCACGCCGTCCGGTTTCGCTTCAGGATATCGGCCATCACGGACGTGTGGGCGTGGCCGATATGTGGGGCGCCGTTCACGTAGTAGATGGGCGTGGTTATGTATGACTTCATATTCTAGGCACTCCGGGCACGGCCGGCCAGTTTCGCTAAAGATTGGTTGCGGCGAGATGGGTAGAGGCAAGCTGGCTCCTTGCCCTGATCAGAGTCGCATATTCGCTCCTGGGAGAAAACCCCTACCGCCTGCAAATGGTCTGGAAGAGGCGCGCGACATACTGCCTTGCAGGCTGAACACCCAACACAGGATGTGAAGCAGGAACTCGCGGCAACCCGGGCCCGATGCCTTACCTTCTCAGCCGCCGGGCAAACCGGCGTACGTCCTCGACCAGAAGTTCGGGCTGTTCCAGAGCGGCGAAGTGGCCGCCTCGCGGCATCTCCGTCCACTGCCGGACATTGTAGAGCCGCTCTACATAGGATCGTGGCGGCCATGCCAGCATCTCTGCCGGGAAGAGGGCGCAGGCGGTTGGCACCTCCACCCGCCGCTGATCGTCGGACAGGACGCGGCCGCCTTCCTCGCGCCGTCCGTAGTATATCCAGGATGCGGTGTTGAACGTCCGCGTGGTCACGTAGACCATGATGTTCGTCAGCAGCTCATCCTTCGTGTAGACGCTCTCGATGTCGTCTCCGTCGGTGTCTGACCAGGCGTTGAACTTCTCCACCAACCAGGCGGCGATTCCGACGGGGCTGTCCATCATGGCGTAACTGAGAGTCTGCGGCCGTGTCGCCTGCTGGGTGCGGTAACCGTCCTGCATGACCTGATCGCGGGCAAACTTTGCCTCCCAGGCCTGCTCTTCCGCAGTTTGAGGTCCGTCAGCATGGCGCATGGTCAGGATGTTGATGTGGATCGCCTGGCAGTTGGGGGCGTGGTCGAAACCGAGCCACGACGAAATCGCCCCGCCCCAGTCTCCCCCTTGCGCAATGTAATTCCGGTATCCCAGCACATCTGTCATCAGGTTGTTGAATACGCTTGCCATTTGGCGAGGCCCGTACGGTCTTGGTGGTCGTCCTGAATAGGCAAACCCCGGCAGGGACGGTGCGATGACGTCGAAGGCATCATCCGGATTTCCGCCGAACCGCTCCGGATGGGCGAGCGGTTCGATGATGTCCAGGAACTCCACGATGCTGCCTGGCCAGCCGTGCGAGATGAGTAGCGGCAGCGGCGCAGGACCGCTTCCCTTCTCGATGATGTAATGGAGATCTATTCCGTCAACTGGAGCAATGAAGTGCGAGAAACGGTTGATTGCCGCTTCCTGCGAGCGCCAGTCGAAGTCGTTCAACCAATAGGCGCACAGTTCCTTCATGTAGTCCAGATTGGAGCCATACTCCCATCCGCCGTCATCGGGCATTTCATGCCAGGGGAATGCCTCTACACGCCTTCTGATATCGAGCAGAGTGCGTTCCGGAACAGCCACCTTGAACGGGCGCTGGAGGGAAACGTTATGTTCGGTTGCGCTCAAGTTCAGACTTTCATCGGGTTTTGGGCCGGTTGCCTCCATGGTGGAGAACAGAATTTACAGATCGTCTGCTGTTGTGGGAGGGACAGATGACACTGAAAAAAGGGACAAGGGTTCTCTGGTGTGGCTGTCTCGACGCTAGATCAGCTTGCGCACTTCCTGCGCGATGATCCTGATACCGTCTTCCAGTTTTTCGACCGGCACGAACGCAAAACCCAGACGCAGCCCGTTTCTGCGGTCCTGGGCCAGGTAGAATGCCTGGCCGCGGTCGATGAGGACGCCGCGCTCGCGGAGCCGCGCACGCAGCAGGGTTGCGTCGAAATGCTCCGGGCCGGTGAGCCAGAACGACGTGCCCCCCTTGTTGTCATACTGATCGAGCATCGTGAGATGAGTCGATATGGCATTGCGCATCGCTTGCCAGCGCCGCTTGTAACGCCGTTCCAGTTTACGCAGATGGGCGTCAAAGTAACCCAGCCGGATGAAAAGGGCGACCACCTCCTGAATGAGGGTCGGCGGGTGGCGGAACATGGTGCCACGCACGATACGCGCTTGGCGGATGACGTCTCGATGCGCCACCATGAACCCAATCCTCAAGCCCGGCGAAACAGTCTTGGACAGGCTCCCGACGTAGATCACCCGCTGGTTCTGATCCATAGACCGGAGCGGCGGAGATGACCGGACCTGAAAGTTCATTTCCGCTTCGTAATCGTCCTCGATGATCAGAAAATTGTTCTTCTCCGCTGTTTTCAGAAGTTCCACGCGGCGGGATGTCGGCATGGTAACCATGGTTGGAAACTGATGGCTCGGCGTGGTGAACACGAGCTTCGCCGTTTCGGGTATGGCGGAGGGAATAATGCCTTCTTTGTCTATGGGAACGCCGACCAGTTGGTTTCCGGCCATCTGAAAGGCATTGAACGCGCCGAAGAAGCCCGGATTTTCAACTGCGATCGGTTGGTTGAAGGGTGCGAATACGGTTCCCAGCACGGAAAGTGCGTTCTGCGCGCCGAGAGTGATCAGGATTTCGTCCGCTCTGGCCACAATGCCGCGAGAACTCAATAGACGCTGGCGTATCTGCTCGATCAGATAGGGACTGTCGCTCTCGACCGAGTCGCCGGTCCAGAGGGTGACGTTCTTGCGCCCCAATGCAAGCCTGGAACATTCGCGCCAATCATCTACGGGAAACAGATCTGGATCGATCTGGTTGTAGATGAACGGATAGGGGTACCGCTTCCAGTCCAGCGGGTTGTCCAATGGGATAAGTGTGGATGGTGGAAACTCGACCGGAGATGGAACGGCATCTGTCTCCGCCAGCTCGCCTTCGGGCCGGTCCGACAGGGAGAACAGCTCGCTGTTCACATAGTATCCCGATCGGTCTCTTGCTTCGATCAAGCCAAGATCGATGAGGCGCGAATACGCGGCAAAAACAGTGTTGCGGGATACGCCCAGTTGCCCTGCCATCTGACGGCAGGAGGGCAGGGCGACCTGCGGCGAAACTGCCCTCGCGGCAATTGCGGAACTGACCAGCTCGCATATCTGGTCGCGTCTGCTGAGATTGGATGAGGTCGGCAGCTGGCGGAAAAGCGGCAGGAGATGGTTCATCTTTCTTGGCCTGCACTGAAAAAGCAATGGCCGGCACACTCACTCACCGTTGCAGGCGACGCAATGACTGTCACCCCTAATCGCATTATCTGTCACTTTTCGCCTTGCGTACATTGCTGATTATCTGGCGTGCGATCTCAAACTTGGGAGGAAGATCGGACCATGGAAATTCGCAAGTACTTCAAGATGGCCGCTGCGGCACTCGCACTGACGGTGTTGCCGGACCTTGCGGCTGCCGAGAAAGTCCTCAAGCTTGGGACGGTTGGCTTCAAAGGCATGCCGATCGGCGATGCCATAGACCAGGCCCTCATTCCGACCTTGGAGAAGGTCTCCGGCGGCAAGATGACAATCGAGCCGCATTACCGCAAGTCCCTGTGCAGTGAGCAGTCCTGCGGTGAGCAGGCCAACCAGGGGCTCATCGCCCTGTGGACCAGCTCCACTGCGAATTTCGGCAACTTCGGCACTGCACTGGCGATATTCGACCTTCCATACATCTTCAAGAGCATCGAGGATGCTGACCGGATATCTTCCAACTGGCTGGCCAAGAAGCAGTGCGACATAGCTGCTGAACAGGCCGGGCATGTGTGCCTGACGGTCTATTCAAGCGGCGGTTTCCGCCAGCTCGGCAATGCTCATGGACCGGTCCATGTTCCGGCGGACATGAAGGGCGTTAAGTGGCGCGTGACGAAGAGCCCGATTGAGTACACGCTGGTGAAAAATTGGGGTGCGGTCCCCGTACCCTATGACTGGGCACAGCTTTATCAGGGCCTGCAAACAGGTGTCGTCTCGGGGCAATATGTGGCCACTCCCTGGCAGCATGTGGCGAAGCTGCACGAGGTCGCCAAGTATTTCACCCAGATCGGCGGGTCGTGGTCGGGAAACCAGCTGTCCATGGACAAGCGGCAGTACGACAAGTTTACAGACCAGGAGAAAGAGTGGCTGCACACGGCAGCAAGAGCATTCGGTCAGCATGTCCAGAAGCTTGACCGCGACTGGGTGAAGGCAGGCGAAGATGCCATCAAGGCTGACATCAAGGAATGGTATGTGCCCACCGAAGAAGAAATGAAACTCTGGAGGGCGGGCGCTGTCGATGCCTGGCTGAACGCAAAGGGCACATTTGATCCTGCCACTGCGGAAAGGGTGCTCCAGGAACAGGGCATGACCGACTTCATCGCGACACTGAAGAAAGCCGGTGCGCTCTAGAGCCTGCGGCTGACCCGACAATTGCGAGATGGCGCGGAACATACCCGCGCCATTTCCATTTCTGCGCCCGGGAACCTATAGCTACTTTGAGCCCTGACCCCAGATTGGAAACTGAGTCCGGATGGAAAGCATCATTCTCCTGCTGATCCTCGTCGTGCTCATCATGCTGGGCGCGCCGATCGGATTCACGCTGATCCTCATCCCGGTCGTTTATATTCTGATCACCGATGCGGCTCCGATGATCCTGATCCCGAGCCAGATGTTCAGTGCGATTGATGCGGTGCCGTTGACTGCAATCCCGTTCTTCATGCTGACGGGAGAGCTCATGACCAGTGCGACGATAACGGACCGGCTGGTTGACCTAAGCCGTCGGTTGATCGGCCGAATGCGCGGAAGCATGGCACAGGCCAATGTACTGGTGTCCATGTTTTTTGCCGGGATGAACGGTTCGGTGGTCGCCGACACGGCAACCGTCGGCTCGCTGCTCGTGCCAGCCATGAAGAAGGCGGGTTATCCCTCGGCCTTCGCAGCCGCGATCACGGCAGTCAGCTCGACGATTGGCGGCATTATTCCGCCTTCGATCATGATGATTGTTCTGGCAAACGCGGGAGGAATTTCCGTCGGCGCCCTGTTCGCAGGCGGCATCGTACCGGGAATCATGATCGGTGTCCTGCTGATGGTCATCAACTACTTCATAGCAAAGCGAAACAATTTCGAACGCAGTGAGGAACCATTCAGTTTCAAGGCGTTGGCGATTTCCGGCTACAAGGCCTCGTTTGCCCTGCTAATCCCTATCGTACTGGTCGGTTCGGTGGTCTTTGGCGTTGCAGGTGTCGTGGAGGCGGGTGCGCTTACTGCCACTATCGCTCTGGTTGTCGGACTGTTTGTGTACAGGACAATCACCTGGAACAACTGCAGGAGCGCCTTTGTCCGCGCCTTCCGTAATTCGGCCATGGTGTTCATCATCATCGCTGCCTCAGGTCCGTTCAGTTGGCTTCTGACCTCCCTTGGGGCCATCAACGATCTGGAGCAGTGGCTGCTTGGCTACACATACAATCCCCTGTTGTTCGCGCTCGTCCTGGTGCTCTTCATCTGCCTGCTCGGCATGGTGATGGATTCGGCCGCCAACATCATCGTGGTCGGGCCGGTACTCGTCGAGGTAATGGTGAAGGCGGGTTACCCCGATGTTCAGGCTGCGCTTATCGTGGTTGTCGGATTTCTGATCGGATCCGTGACACCGCCTGTCGGCGTTGCGTTCTTTACCGCCGGAGCAATCGCGAAAGTGCGGCTGGAGAGGGTCGCGCTGGCGATGCTGCCCTATCTGGTCGCGCTGTTCATTCTCCTGTTCATCCTGATCGTCGTGCCACAGTTCACTATGTATCTGCCTCAGGCTCTGGGCTTCGTGAAATGATCTGCTTGGAGTTCTCAAGATGCTGAACGCTGTCCGACAGATTGACATCCTGATCAGAAAGATCCTTACGACGTTCTGCGCGATCTTGCTGTTCCTGATGGTTGCATTCGCGGTCTACAACGTGGTCATGCGGTACGTCTTCCTGGACCCTCCGGTCTGGGGAGACCTATTGACCGTCCTCAGTAACATATGGCTCGTCTTCCTGGCCCTTGCTCTGACCGTCAGGGACAAGGATCACATTGCCCTGGATCTCATCTACTCCTGGCTTCCGGTCAGAGCGGCCTTCCTAATTCAGCAGTTCTGGACCCTGGTCATATTCTGCCTTGGCATCGTGATGGTGATCTACGGAATGGAAGCTGTCGCCACAATGGGCGGGAAGTACTGGGAGATGTGGTACTTCGCCTGGGAAAACAGCCAGTTTGTTTTCAAGCCTAACTACATGCCGAAGAAATACGCAATCGCCATTGTCCCGATCTCCGGTGTCCTGGTCTGTGTTGCCGCGATTGCGTCGATCATCGAGGACAGCGCTAGAATGAGAGCAGGCTCATACCAGCAGGCCAGAGACACGCATTCCTCTTTTGAGGAAAGCCAGCCGTAGGTTGGCCCTGACCCGCCGGTGTAATCGTCCAGCGTCAACTGGGTGGTGGATTGAAGGCTTCAACTCACATGACGGTGAAGTACCCGGCGGCTCTACCGGTCCGTGGATGAAGAAGATTTCGATTTTCCAGGTCGTTTCCCGGCT
>JBCCEL010000024.1:0-31248 GCA_039030315.1 Pseudomonadota bacterium | reverse complement strand
GGCGCGTCATAAACGGGAAAATCGGCCATCTCCATCAAAAAGAGTAATGCAACTTCACGGCCCAGCTCGCGCAATTGCCCTGCGATCTCGCGAGCAATAATGCCTCCCTGGCAGTTCCCGCCGAGCAGGAATGCGCCGACGGGCTGCAGGGCAACCATTTCCTCGACATACCGTCCGGCCAAGCCACTGACGTTCCCATCGGTGTATTCCATGATGAGATGTCCTGAGCGCATTCCGTGCAAAGGCTGATCAGCTCCAAGGTGGTCAGCGAGACTTCTCAATTCCTGGTCGGATTGCAAGCACCAGAACAGCGCTTGACGACTGCCGGAACAGTTCCGGGTAACAATCAATGAATCGCTCCCGGACCGGCTGCCTTCCCAGGTCTTCACAATGTTCAACTGGTTGCCGAGGATCCCATCGACGGAAAGGCGGTTGCGTTGCACGAAAGCATCATTGTCGTGTTGCAGGCCACGGGCAGCGCTGCCGCTGGAACGAAAAGTGAGCACAGGACCTCCGTCGCTCAATCGTGCTGACAGTGCAGCCACCGTCGGCAACTGGAAATGCAATGACATCGGCAGCTCGATACCCGTTTTTTCCGCCAATCGTGACACCACTTGCGTGACCAGCAGTGAATGTCCGCCGAGGTCAAAAAAATTGTCTTCCACACTGACCTGATCAACACACAGAACCTCAGCCCAAATGTCGGCCAGGAGCTTCTCTGTCGCGTTACGCGGGGCAACGTACGCTCCCGTCAAAGCCAGATCAGACTGCTGCGGCGCCGGCAAAGCGCCCCGGTCCACCTTGCCATTCGGTGTCAACGGCAACGCATCCAGCACAACCCAGGCTGTCGGAACCATGTAATCAGGCAGATCCTGAGACAGATGTCCTTTCAGTTCGGCGGCCGAGGGTCCCGCCTCTTTCGCCACCACGTAGGCAACCAGGCGCTTTTCCCCTGGCTCGTCTTCCCGCACGATCGCCACCGCATCGCGTACCGCGGGGTTCTCGGTCAGTTTCGTCTCAACCTCACCCAGCTCGATACGATGACCGCGCAGCTTAACCTGGTCGTCCAGCCGGCCGAGGAACTCGATGGTTCCATCCGGCAGTTGGCGCACCAGATCGCCACTCCTGTAGAGTCGCGCACCGGGTGTCGTGTCAAACGGATCGGCGACAAACTTCTCTGCCGTCAGCTCCGGCTGGTTGAGATACCCGCGCGCCAGCCCGTCTCCACCAATGTACAACTCGCCAGCAACACCCAAGGGGACGGGCCGGCCATGAGCGTCCAGAATATGGACGTGCGTATTGCTGATCGGGACACCAATCGGCACGGTGTGCTCAATATGGTCCCCTGACCTCATCACATGACAGCAGGTCAACGTGGTGCTCTCCGTCGGACCATAGCCGTTGACGAGGCGGCCCTCTCCCATAACCTCCAGCATACGGCGAACATGAGGCACAGACAGCGCCTCGCCTCCCGCCAGCAGCTGGCGCACGCCGCACAAACTCTCAATCTGGATATCTACCATCTGGTGGAACAGTGGGGCGGTCAACCAAAGTGTCGTCACCCCAGCGTCTTCGATGAGCCGGCCCAGCTCTTGCGGCAAAAGCGGTCCCGGAGGGCTCACCACCAGCTTGGCACCATTCAACAGGCTGCCCCAGAGCTCCAGCGTCGAAACATCGAATGAGATCGGCACAAACTGCAGGAACACCTCATCGGGCCCGAGCTCAATATAGTTGGTGTTCCGCACCAGACGCACCACACTGCGGTGCTCAATGCACGTGCCCTTGGGCTGCCCGGTCGAACCGGAGGTGTAGATGACATAGGCGAGATTGTCGGCGCCCACCTTGGCCTGCGGGTTCCGGGCACTCTGCTGCTCAATGGCCGCCCAGTCCTCCGCCAGGCAGACCAACTGCCCGCCGAACCCCGGCAGCTTCTCCAGCAAGTCCGCCTGTGTCAACAAAACCGGAGCGTTTGCGTCCTCGAGCATGAAACGCACCCGGGCGGCCGGGTAACCCGGATCAAGCGGAAGATAGGCACCTCCAGCCTTCAGAATGCCCAGTATGGCCACAACCATCCAGGCGCTGCGCTCCAGACAAAGAGCCACAATGCTCTCCGGCCCCACCCCCAGGGCAATCAGGTGGTGGGCCAGGCGGTTGGCGCGGGCATTGAGTTCTGCGTAGCTGAACTGCTCGCCTTCGAACTCCACAGCTACCGCTTCGGGCCTGAGCGCAACCTGCTCCTCGAAGAGGCCATGCACGGATCGCTCCCGCGGATAGTCCGTCGCCGTATCGCTCCAGGTCGCGGCCAATTGTTGGCGCTCGGTGGCGGGGAGCACATCAAGACCGAGCAGCGGGGCATCTGGTGTGTGCTCCAGCGCCTCCGCCAACCGCTCCAGTGCCGTCTCCATGTAGGTGCAGATCTGCTCCGGATTCACGATCGACTGCACCTGAGCGGTCAAGGTCAGTCCCTCGCCTAGATCGTCAACAGACATGACGAACGGATAGTTGGTTCGGCTTTCCTCCCAAAGATACTCGATCCCGGCCCAGGCTCCCATCGACTCGGGGCTGACCGCCGGCCGTTGCTGCTCGAGATCGAAGACATTCTTAAGGGCCGCACTCTGACGATAGTTCAACAGCGCGCTGAACAAGGGCACTTGCGCCGCCACAGCGCTGCAGCGCTGTGCAACTGCAAGAGGCGCATGCTCGTGCCGCAGCAATTGCGCAAGCTGGCTGTGCGCGTGCCGCACACCCTCTTCCACCCCTTGATCACCAACGTGGACCCGGAGCGGCAAGGTGTTGATGAACATTCCCAAGGCGCGCTCAGACCCCTCGCCCCCTTGCATGCGTCCGAACAGCACCGTGCCGAACACGACATCATCGCGGCCCGATACCCGCGCCAGAACCTGAGCCCAAGCCATGTGGCAAACACTGGCCACACCGACACCAAGTGCCCTGGCACGTTCACGCAGTCGTCGCGCAAGCGGTGCCTCAATATGGCGACGGGCCTCCGCAACGAGCGAGCCATCGCCATGGACATCGGACAATCTGAAGGGCGCAGTGGGCTCGTCCACATCTCCCAGCATCCTTGTGAAGAAGGCCTCATGCTCCTCTAGAGCGATACCCAGCTGAGCCTGTGCCACAAAGTTGCGGAACGCCAGCGGCCGGGGCAACGCCGTAGCGCTTCCCTGCATATGCGCCCGAACTTCCTGCTGCAGAACCTCCAATGAGACCAGATCGATCGCCAGATGATGAAAGAACTGCAGCATCACCCAACGGTCGTTTGCCGCATCATGAGCGACGATCAACCGGACAAGCGGCGCCTGGCACACATCAAGCCGGCAGCTTTGCGGTTGAAGGCGCGCCGCAATCTGCCCCGCAGCCTCATCGCCGATCGCCTCCAGTCCGACTTCTTCCACGGCTAATGGCGCACGCCGCCAGACCACCTGGACTGGCTGGGACAAACCTTCCCAGACAACGGCCGTCCGCAGGATATCGTGGCGGTCCACCACCGCCTGCAATGCCTCTACATACCCATCCAACCGATCCCGGGTATCGAAGCCCAGCAACTGCTGCGTCAGGTACGGATCGCCTCCGCTAGCCATTATGTGATGAAAGAGAATGCCTTCCTGCAGAGGCGCCAGCGGATAAATGTCCTGCACATTGCTGGCGCCACCGGGCACCGTCCCCACTATGCGCTCAATCTCATCGCGTCCGAACCGCACGAGCGGCAGCATCCCCGGCGAGATCGCCTGACAGCCAGGCGGGATGAGATTGGACGGCACAGCAACCATGCCGCTGCCCTCACTCACCGCCGCAGCCAAGGCGGCCAGAGTGGGAGCGGAGAACAGAGCGCCGGGATCGGCATGCAGCCCCGCCCGGCTCAAGCGTTCGATCACGCCCATCGCCAGCAGTGAATGTCCTCCAAGGTCGAAGAAATTGTCTTCGGCACCTACCCTTTCAACGCCCAGCACCGCGGCCCATATCCCGGCCAAGGTCTCTTCAGTGGCATTGCGCGGGGCAACATACCTGCCCGCCGCGGCCAGATCAGACCGCCGGGGCTCCGGCAAGGCCTCCCGGTCCACCTTGCCGTTCGGCGTCAATGGCAACGCATCCACCAGGACCAGAGCTGACGGCAACATGTAGTCAGGAAGAACGTCGGACAGATAGCTGCGGAGCTGTGGCGCCAGATCGCGCGTCAGCCGCGGTTTGAGCGGGTTGTTGGCATAGGCGGACGATGGCCTGGCCGGAGCATCTGGTGACGGTTCCCAGAAGATCCCATCCGTGTTCACCATTCCGCTCTTGCGGAACAACAGATCCATTTCTGTGGTATCGGCGGTGGAATAGCTCAGCTCTAGCGCATAGCCCAGTTCCTCCGCGATCAGCCACAACTCCTCCGGATCAACAGCTTCATTGTCAATCCGGCACTGATACCTCCTGAAGTCCTCCAGCGTTGGCATTGATCCATCGTCGGCCGCGAGCCATGCCAAAGCATTGCGAGAAACCGCCAGGCGGGCGTTCGGGACGCCGCGAATGCCCAGCGCGGGTATGTCCGAAGCCAGGTGGTCCTTCAGGTTCGCCAGGTTCAACCCCTCACGTCGCCAGGGCATCCACTGTACCTGATGCGGAACGCGTTCCTCCGATTCCACTTGCAGGAATACGTCATAACGAAACTGCGTCATTTCGTTGTGATGCGTTCCCCGCTTGAGCAGTATCTCGACATCGCTGATCTGCTCGTTTTGATGCCGAAGCACTGTGAAAAACGCCGGATCGACAACCAACTCGGTTTCCAGCTCCAGATCTTGCTCGACCCGTTGGCCCAGTTGGGTCCTTGTCGCCGTGCCGGGAGCCTGGTGGTAGTGTACGGTGGCGTGGAAGGCTCTGAGCAACGGCAGGTTGCGAACATCCCCGACGAAGATCCGTCCACCCGGCCGTACTGACGCCACCGCGCCTTGGATCACCCTTTGCAGAGAGGCCATGCCCGGCAGGTATTGGACCACCGAGTTGATGATGACCGTGTCGTAGCTATTCGGCTGAATGTCCGAGAAATCATCAGCCAGTCGCTCGGCGAGTTCGACGTGAGAGAGTTCTTTCCTGGAGGCCACCAAAGCACTCACGTGCTCAAGCGCCCGGGTCGAGAAATCCGTCGCAAGATAGGCCTCGCACGCAGGAGCAAGGCGGGCCAGCAAAAGCCCCGTGCCACAGCCGATCTCCAGCACCCGGCGCGGATTGCGATCGGCGATACGGGCAACAGTGAAGTTCACCCATTCGCGCATCTCATCCGGCGGGATCGGCAGCCCGGTGTAGCTGCTGTTCCAGCCCGCAACGTTAAACGCGGCATTCCCGCCAAATGAATGTCTGTAGGTGCGCTCGTAAAGATGGCGCCATTCCGAAATGTGCTCGGCACTCCAACGCTCCCCCACATCATTCCGGACTGCATCGCTCAGCCCCACGTCATCCGGCACCACATAGGCCACCAGGCGTTTGTCCCCCGGCTCGTCCTCGCGCACCATTGCCACAGCCTGGTGGACGGCGCTGCGTTCGGTCAGCTTTGTCTCGACTTCGCCCAACTCGATGCGATGACCGCGCAGCTTCACCTGATCGTCCAGCCTGCCCACGAACTCAATCGCCCCGTCCGGCCGCTGGCGCACCAGGTCGCCGCTCTTGTAGAGCCGGGCTCCGGGCCTTGCGTCAAACGGGTCGGTGACAAACTTCTCTGCCGTCAGCTCCGGCTGGTTGAGGTAACCACGCGCCAGACCATCACCGCCGATGTACAGCTCTCCGGTAACACCGTCGGCTACCGGCCGCCCATTGGGGTCGAGGATATGAACCGACGTATTGCGGACCGGACCGCCGATAGGCACAGTGGTCGCTGCGTCGTCCAATGTGGCCACGGGAAACCAGGTCGAAAACGTCGTGCCTTCTGTCGGACCATAGACGTGCAGAAGGTGTCGGGGAGGACCATCCTGCAAAACGGCACGAACCGCCCCCACGTCCACGGCCTCGCCGCCAAACAACAGACACCGCAAGGAACCGAACGCGCCGGGCAGATCTCGCGCCATCTGGTTGAACAGGGCCGTAGTGATGAACTGTATGGTAATTCCATGTGCGCGCAGAAAGTCGCGGAAGGCCAGTGGGCTGAGCACAACCTCACGCGACACGACGACCAGTTCGGCACCATTCAGCAAAGCTCCCCAGATCTCGAAAGTCGCAGCATCGAACGACGCTACAGAAGCTTGGATCAATCGGTCTGTTGGTTGGATGTCGATATAGTCGGTGTTCCGCACCAGGCGCACCACGCTGCGATGCTCTATACACGCGCCCTTGGGCCGTCCCGTGGAACCGGAGGTGTAAATCACGTAGGCCAGCTTGTCGGGCGTGACCTTGACCTGCGGGTTCCTGGCACTGTGATGCTCAATGGTCGGCCTGTCGTCCTCCAGGCAGATCAACTGCCCGGAAAACGCCGCCAGCCGCTCAAGCAGGTCCATCTGTGTCAGCAAAACCGTTGCATTTGCGTCCTCAAGCATGAAGCGCAGGCGTTCTGCCGGGTAACCCGGATCGAGCGGCAGATAGGCAGCGCCCGCTTTCAGAATGCCGAGCATGGCCACAACCATCCAGGCACCGCGCTCCATGCACAGAGCGACAACGCTCTCCGGCCCCACCCCGGATGCAGTCAGATGGTGTGCCAGGCGGTTGGCGCGGGCATTGAGTTCGGCATAGCTGAGCTGCTCGCCTTCGAACTCTACGGCTATTGCTTCGGGCCTGAACGCGGCTTGCTCTTCAAAGAGCTGATGAACACATTGCTGCCGCGGATAGTCAGTCGCGGTATCGTTCAAGACCGGAACCGACTGCTCAGATTCAATGACGCCTGTCACGGGGAGACCCGGATGCATAAACGTTCGCACCAACTCGCGAATGCCGACCATCCTGGCCACAAACGTCGATGTCCCCGGCCTTCTCGGTCAAACTCCGCTCAGTTCCCTCTGCCCACATGAGGATTCAGTCTCCAGAAGATCAGCCCCAAAAACTCCCTATTCGATAAGAATTTAAGAATACTTGCATCGAACATCACACTGTCTCCTCGGCGTCGCTTTCAGCGCCAAAGATCTTTGCGCGTGCCATCTGGAGCGGCGAAACAGCCATCGATTGGATCGCCATGCGGGAACAGTATGATGAAATCTTTGTGTCCGCTTTGCCCCCGAGGCGTCCTGCGGCGGCGTGGCAAACTTTGGGCTTTCATGATCTCCCGTATGTCAGCTTTGGGTAAAGTGGCTCGGCAAGTTCGCACCCGCAACAAATGGCGGCTACCCGCGCCGTTGTTGACGTTGCTCCACATCGAAGGCCGATCAAATCTGTGGTCGAGCTCGTGTTGGCCTAAGGTCTCCTGTTGAGACATCCTGACCTTAGACGGCGTTGGGTTTTGCCGGATGAGACCGGCTCAACTGCCAGCTCCCCTCCCCTCATTCGGCCGTCTCGGCTGCGCTGATCACGGGCCTGGCGCCATCCTTCATCCTTGCGCGCATGCGGGCGCGTTTCCTCTGGCCTCTGGTCATGCCTTCGCCGAGCTGGAAGACGGCCGTCAGGGCAGCAAGGCCGCGCTTGAGGGCGTGGCGATCGGCGCAAGCCTGCCCGAGGATGGTGACCCGGTTGACCTCGGTGAAGGCCGGCCGGCCGGCAGCGGTGAGGGCGCGCCAGGCCTCGCTGTAGCGGCGGCGGATGGCGGCGATCTCGTCCTCTGTGGGATCCTCCTGGAGAGCACGGCCCGTCTGCCCGTCCAGATCCATGGCCCGGGTGACCGCCTGCGGCAGGCCGGTGACGGCACAGTAGCGCCGGACCAGGGCGGCAAAGCGGATGTCGGCATGGAGCTCGGCCTCGCTGAGGAAGCCTTCCAGATAGAGCAGGCCCGCAGCGTTCTCCGCATGCTGGGACTTCGCCATGGCGTCGACCAGCTTGCGCCGGCGCTGCAGATCCACAACCTTGCGCATCTCCGCAGCGCTCGTGTCCTTCAGTGGCTCCCGTCCGAGATGAGCCGTCCGGTCCTTGCGCGCCCGTCCCGCCATGATGCAACGTCTCCCAGTTCTTGTGTCTTCTTCACGTCCAACCCGAACAACGCTGCTCACCTGACTGTAATGTCCTCTGCGCTCTGGCCTGGCCTTGTCCGGCCTCACCCCGCCGGGTGTCCCATTGCCGAGGCCCCTGTCCCATGGGATTTGGCGTCATGGGACATCGCAAGCTTCTGATTTTGTTGCCTTGTCCCATCTGTCCCATCTGTCTCATCAGTAAAACACTTACGCGCACGCACGCATGAGGGGCTCAATTCCAATGGGACACATGGGACACATGGGACATCCGTTGCCTTTCAAAGGCTTAAGCTGTCCCATGATGACCCTTGTGTCCCATGTGCAATGGGACAAGCGGCCAGATCAGGGGCTTTGACCGGCCGCCTGGCCCGCATCGTCGTCCTCAGGATCCTCATGGTCCCATTCGATGGCCTGGCCGACAGCAGCCTCAAGGGCGGCTCTGGCCTCAGGCAGATCCGGGATGGTGTAGCCCCAGGGCCGGGTACGCCGCGGGGGTGAGCTGGTGCCGGCGGGGTTCTCGCTGTCGATCCCCTCATCCTCTTCCTCGGGCATCTCCCAGCCCCGGCGCTTGCGCTTCAGCCCCGGGCACAAGGCTTTGAGCTTCTTCATGAAGGAGCGCTCATCGGCGGGACGGCGCACATGATACTTGTCACAGCGCGACCGGTAGAGACCATGCAGCTTGCGGGTGGCCATCCACATGGGCCACTCATGCCCCGGCTCGATCTCCCCATGCTCAAGACACTCGTTCCACCACTGGGTGGTGGCATCGGCACTGTCGAGCTTCTGGTCCAGCAGCGCATCGGTCAGCGGGATGACGCGCATGGCAATGGCCTGGAGCGGGAAGTTCAGCATCTCATAGAGCAGGGCTTCTTTTGCACCTGGCTTTGCCATCTCCCGGTGGATCTCGGAGAAGTGCTCCCGGTTGCCCACAACCTCGGGGCTCACATCCAGGACCGCAAAGCGCCGCTCCCGCAGGCCCGCCGGCACAACCCAGTCCTCATTGGAGGTCACCAGCAGGCGGACATAGTTGTCCATGGTGATGGGATCGACGCCCTTGTGCTCGATCATCTGGCGCGATGAGGTGACCATGCCCTTCAGCCGCCCCTCAGCCTGCTTGTCGCCGGCCCAGAAGGCCTCCTCGGCCTGCAGCAGCAGGCAGGCCTTGAGATGCGAGTTGAACTGGCCGGTGATGAAGCGGGGATCGTCCACCTGGAAGTAGTGGGGCGCAATGAGGGACCCGATGATCTCACCTGGCAGGCTCTTGCCTGCGCCCATCTCGCCTCTGAGGGTGAGCGATGTGCCATAGCGCTCCCTTGGCTTCTGGAAGATGGAGGCGAACCAGGCCATGACCCATTCATAGGTGGCCGCATCGCCCCGGCAGACGATCTCCTCGATGTGGCGGAGAAGCAATGTGCAGTCACCGGAGGGGTCCGGCTCCACCTCGAAGCCCTGCCAGAGGTTGAACCAGTCATCGCTCACCTCGCCCTCTTCAGGGCGGGGCACGAAGCGGATGCCCTGGTAGTCGCGCCGGTCGGGATGGGTGAGCCAGATATCGGCGAGGCTCTTCCACTTGTCGCCGACCAGGAACTGGTGCTTGCCCATGAGATGGCGGAAGGCATCGATGCCGAGGAACTGGACCCTGTCAGCGGGCGGGACCTCGGGCGAGTTCTGTCTGATGACGAAGGCCTTCGAGCCGATGGCGACCAGGGCATGGGCGCCATTGACCTCGGCAATGTGGGAGGGCTTGAGGATATCGCCGGCGAAGGCGGCAACCCTTGCGCCCTCAAGGGCGGCTTCTGCCTGGGCCTGGCTCATGCGGCGTCCTTCAGGAGGAGATCGTTGAAGTCCATGCCGCGGGGCGGGATGACGATGGAGACGGTGAGGCCCCGGGCGGCCTGGGCGTTTACGGCAGACCTGACCATGGCGCGCCCGGTGCGGCCGTCCTTGCCGTCATTGTCGGCAATGAGCGTGAGGTCGCGGACGATGGGCGGAAACTGGACGGCCTTGAGATTGCCGAGGCTGAGGGCGGCCCAGACGGCGGCGGTGGGCCGGACCTGCAGGATGGAGAGAGCAGTCTCGATGCCTTCGGCCAGCATGAGTTCATGCGCCGGCGGGGCAAAGCGGACCACCGCGCCCCTCGCCTGGCCCAGCATCATCTTGCCGGGCTGCACATCCGCCCGGGCGGAGCCGTCTGGGGCAAGATAGGTGCGGTGGACACCGGCGAAGCGGCCATCATGGCCCCGCTGCATGCAGCCCAGCATGGCGGGCAGCTCCGTACCGCTCGGCCGGTGGATGAGTTCAGGCGCAAAGCGCAGGGAGGGCGGCACCTGACCGGCAAAGCCGCGGGCCCTGAGGTAGGTCTCCACCAGCGTTCCAACCGCGGGCAGGCCCGCCTTCCAGATCCGCCCTGCCCCGCGCACCTTGCGGGCCAGCTCCTCAGCTTCGGCCCGCTCGGCCGCAGCGCGATCCGCGTCCTGCCGGGAAGATTGAAGCGGGCGAACATCCGAGACAGGCGAGCGTCCGGATTTTGAGCTCCTGTCTCTCTTTCCGGGGGGAAGCGTCACATTGGCTTCAGCGGCAAGCTCGGCCACCGCATCGACGAAGCTCAAGCCCTTCAGGTCCTGCAGGAATCCGAACACATCCCCGCCGCGCCCGCAGCCGAAACAGCGGTAGCGGCCCTTGAACTCCAGGACATGGAACGAAGGGGTCTTCTCCCGGTGGAAGGGGCAGCAGGCCCACCAGTCCCCCTTGCGCGGAGACGAGCGCCCCCGGTGCCAGCTGACATGGCGCCCTGCAAGGCTCATCAGCGGCACCCGGGCGCGGATCTCGTCCAGGAGTTCTCGGGGGAAGGGTCCGCTCACGCCGCCTGGTCCTCCCGTGCACCGGCGGCACCGGCGATCCTCACAGGCCGCACGGCCGCCGGCGCTGTCTCTTCAGGCGACGGATCCTCACCAGCGGGTCTTGCCCGCTCATAGATCTCAGCATCCTCGGCCATGCTTTCCAGGTAGTCGATCAGGCCGCGGGTCTGCGCTGGCGTCAGGCGGAGATCGCCGCGATAGGCCCGCGTGGCGGCTTCGATGCAGACCGTGCCGTCATCATGAACGATCCGTGTTGACCCGGCGGACCATCCGGCGCCGTTCGGCAGGCCCAGCTCACGATCGAGGCAGCGCCGGGCCATGGCCAGCAGTGCCGGCATGGATTGCAGCAGATAGAGAAAGTCGTTCGTCGCGCTCTCGATCAGGCGCGGATCGTCCTGGCCTGTGAGTTCCACATCGAAGTCGTCCAGCAGTCTGGCAATCACGTCTAGCCTGCTGAGGTCGGTTCCGTTCAGTCTCAGGGTCATGTCGTCTTCCTCCGGGTTGATGATGAGAGATCGCGCTCAGCGCCGCCCGGCTCTCTCTCCTGGCCGGGACCGCCGGTGCTTCCGGTTCTGTTGGGGGCAATGAGTGCCTGCAGCACTTCGGCTGCCTCTTCGGCCAGCTGGCTGGCCTTGTTCGCCTGCTCGGCCGCCATCGCCTGGGCGACGCTGGCGAGCAGGACGAATTCGGAAAGGTCCACAGACAGAGGCGGCCGGTGCCGCCACTTCCACAGCACATGGCGGGAGAGACCGAACCTCTCCTCAAGCCGCTGCCTGGCTGCGTCCAGGTCCCGGTGATGGACTGCCTCGGTCTCCTCGATGAACCGCGCCCAGGCGGCGCCCTGGTCAAGCAGGTTGAGATCGGTCAGGCGGGGCGGGAGCTGGGGACTGGAGCCGGAGTGCAAAGATAATTTGCACGACAGAGGATCGGATGTGTGATTGCCTGTGGTTTCAACGGTCGGGCCGGATGGTTCGGGTTCAACAAGAAGGATGGTTTGATCGGAGCTAATTGAACCTGCCAGTTTGACTGGTGTTTTGGGTTTGGTGGCCATGATTGGTGGTGACTTCGGAGGCGTTGTAGCGTCCAGCACGTAGCTCATGCCGCTTTGGTTGGCTGGGCAGTTCGGAGAGCCTGATTAGCGTTGTGTAGCTCGGTGGCCGTCAAGTTACCTTCGAACAGGCTGATCACGAGCTGCCACCTTTGTTCAGGAATTCCGATGCTTCGCCACTTTTTGACAGCGCTTGGAGTGAACGTGCCGTTGCTTGCTTCAGCAATTGTGCCTGGGCCTCCACAGTGCTTGATGATCTCGCAGACGGTCATAGTGTGAGTCGTGTTAGAGAAATTAATTCTTCATAGCAAGGAAAATTTTTCGCCGGAAGATGATGTCATTGCGTGCGATCATCCGAGGATGAAGTGGCATGAGTCTTTGAAATCGCTGTTCGACCAGAGCGGATTGTCAATCCGCCAACTCTCTGAGATTAGCGGGGTGTCTTATGCGTCTTGTGTGAAATATCTGGCCGGAAAAGTGCAAAAGCCGCGCGGGGATACCCTTGATCGCATCGCCCAAGCGCTTGGATCTTCGGAGGAAGCCCTAACCTTCGGAAGGCGTGATGAACCCGACGAGCCAACGTTCACTCTGACAGAAGTCCGGAACTTCATAGCAACATGTGAGCGCGGGTTTGAAAAGTACGGTTATGGCTTTTCTACAGAGGGTCGTATTCGAGCTTACAATATTATGCTCGCAACGCATGCAGATGGAGACGACCTTTCCGATCAAGCATTTAAACAAACAAAGAGAGCGATAGAAAACTAGTTTAGCCACTTATCCGATGACGTTGCGTGACCTGTCTTTCTGTGTTTGGTTTGTGGCTAGTTCACCAGGGGAGTGCAATGAAAGAGACACTTGATCAAACTGCTGCGAGGTTACTCTTTGAATCGCAGAATCTGTCGGAAGCGCAGCTGCTTTTCAGCATAAAGAAACTTGCCAAGGCGGCGAAAAAGTCGAGAGCATTGGACGTGTTGCTTGAGGCAGAGTACCCAGGCATTCCAGTGGAGAATCTGAACAAAGAACAATTATTGGAAGTCTGGTTTACCGTGAAGGGCTGGTTTGAAATGTCCGAGCTTGAGCAGCGGCGAACCGGCATACAGCTAGTATATTCGAATGACCCGAGTTGAACGACTAAGTGCCTCGTCCGATTTGCCCGAGCTGGTCGCTTCAGCTCGCGATGAGTGGGCATGTCACGGTGCAGATTTTATGAATTACACATCGGTGCTAAAGCGTCACGTGCAACTTACGGCTGACGACGGAACAGGCCAGCCCCCGTTCATCTACATAGGTCCCTTAAACATCGCTGCGACGTTGTATGGGGAAGACTATCGACTTGCAGCAGTGCGGCAGGCTGATCGAATGCTGCCTGATCAGGAGTTCACTTCCATCGTCAACACTCGCTACCCTGAGGTTTCTTGGACAGCCCAGCCGGCATTTGACCGCGTGATTGGCAGATGCGGAGACCTTTGGGGCAGTTACGTGCGAGCAATTTTCCCAGTCGATCTCGACGAGCCGGCATTCGCTTGCTTCATTTCGATGGAGCGTATTGTTCGAAGCCTGCCCGGAGGAGCCGCTGAACATGAGCATTGGGGACGATAAAGCACCAGTAGTTTCCCCATGGTGATGGCTCTACCCAGTCAAGAGCAATTGGCTGAGCTATGCTGTATCCTTGCGATAAGCCGTACGGGGAAAGTGCAAGTTGTTGGGTGGCCGTTCCATAGATTGCGTCAGCATTGTACTCTCCGTGGGCCAAAAGCATCCCCAGACGTGTCGCCCAGGTGCCAGCGGTATTTCTCCTAAGATCTTTGCGGATCCAGAGGCTGCCATGATAAACGGCAGCGCCTGTTACATCTCGAGCGATAGGAAGATCCCATACAGGAATCCCGGAATTCAGCCTGGGCCAAATGTCCGCCATATAATCTTCTAAGTTGCCGTCCCCAAGATCATCGTGGCGACACCCCTGGAAGTGGACAATTTCATCCTGTTCGTTTCGACCACAAATCCAGAAGCCACGTTTCTTCAATTGCGGAATTCTATGTGGGTCAAAGTGTTGATACTCCAGACCCTGCTTTGACTTGGCTAACTCAAGCAGTTGGAAAAAATCTCGCTCTATGGTCAACGTTGTAATGCCACATCCGCGAAGCTCTTCCTTCGCCTGGCTCACCAGGGCAATCAAGTTCCAGATGTCCTCAGCCATCGCCCAGAAGTTCGCTTGGTTCAGTAGACCGTAGTGCCCCCATAGCTTAGGCGTGCTTATGTGCCTCGAGCTCTGCGAGTTGACCGCCCAAATCTATAGTCAAGCCGAATACCACTGGGGTCGCGATTTGCGAAGAGGCCTGTCATTGACGGAATTTACCTTATGCGTGCCAGCTGTGTCCTTTCACTTTCAAGAGATAAAAAATCTCCTATTCGCCTTGACAGAGAAATAAATTCCCCATACCGATCTTGCTGGGACCCCGTCTCAGTGTCCTCCGGTCTGAGGGAGTAGAGGGCAAGCCGCATGGTAGCCTTTTCAGCGTCCATCGAAATTGCAATCTTGGGACCCCGTCCCAGTTGCACTCGTCGCGACGGAATTTGGAAGCAGTGCCCGCGCGGTGGGCATCCACATAGAAGAATCAGCTCTCGAGATTGGTGGCACTGGTTTGGAGGCCTTCCCAATATCCGTTCCAATTCGCTAGTCTTCCCCGGGCAACGCTTGGCAAGGCGTCGCAACTGGCGGTCCGGCCGGACACATTTGATCGCGGCTGGCCGGACCGCCTCATTGCAGCACCGAAGCTGGCCATGAGCCGCCTCTGGTCAACTGCCGAGGAGAGTCTCGCAACGCTCTGGGATTTTTGGGACCTCAAGGCTTGTGGCGTGAACAACCTAGATGTGCAGGCCAGCGCTGCGCATCCGGGGTGGCGTAGCTCATGACCCAGCTCCCACACTACTTTACGCCTGAAGAGCTCGCAGCGCATTTCCGCTGCAGCGAGCGGGAGGTGCGCAGGCTTGCACGGGAGATCGGCGCCTGTTCCATCATTGGCAAAACCATGATTATTCTTCCGAGCCACCTGAACCAGATCATGGAGGCAGCAAGACCATGCCCCTCAGACTCTTCAAAAGAGGCAGGATCTGGCATTTTGCCGGGACGGTCGCCGGCCGGCGACTACGAGGAACTACGCACACATCGGACAAGACAGAAGCCAGAAAGATCGTCGCGCGGGAGGAAGCCGCAGCCTGGCAAAGTCATCGCGATGGACCGAAGCAAACGGAGCTGACGTTTGCTCGCGCAGCAATTCTCTATCGGAATGCTCAGAAGCCAACTCGTTTTCTCGAGCGAGTCGAAGATCATTTCAGAGACACGCCTGTATCAGCCATCAACGGAGGCGTGGTGCGCCAGGCCGCTATTGAGCTTTACCCCGGCGCGGGACCAGCTACGCGCAACAGACAAGTGATCGTACCGGTGCAATCGATCATCAATCATGCGGCCGAGATGGAACTTTGTGAGCGCCTGAAAGTGAGGCGCTTCAAAGTGGATACGAAGATAAAGACGCCTATCAGCCCAGAATGGGCTCGAACGTTTGCCGATCACGCCTCTCCGCATCTGGGTGCGCTCTGTCTCTTCATGTTGGGCACGGGTGCACGGATCTCCGAGGCCTTACGTCTGACCTGGGATGATGTGAACCTTCACGACAGAACAGCGCTCATCCGCCAGACCAAGCAGCGCTCTGAACGCCTCGCGCATCTGCCGGGTGAGGTACTGCAGGCGATAGCCAACATCCCCAGCACCCGTAATCCACATTCTCGCGTTTTCCGCTACTCAGCACAGGACACTGCCCGCAAACCATGGCAGGCCGCATGTGCGCGTGCGGGATTAGAGTATCTCTCGTTCCACTGCTGCCGGCACGGGTTCGCAACGGCTTTGCTTCGTGCAGGCCGCGATCCCGTGACCGTCGCGGAGTTGGGAGGTTGGCAAGATGTCAGCCTGGTTGTCCGCACCTACGGGCATGCCATGAAGGATCGCACCATAACCGAGGACATTTTTGGCATAAATCTGACACAACGCCGTGCTGCGCCTGATCTAAGCTTCGGAAATAAAACAATTAAATCTGAGAATTAGGCAACTCTCGTTGGGGAGAGGTGTCCCACTGGCGCGAATAGCCGAAACCCCGGAAAACCTCAAGATCTTTCAGGAAAATTCCTCCGGATCATTGCAGATTCTTGAAGGTTCAGGCCGAGCCTTCGCAGGGGTAAGCTTCCAAAGGCGGCATAAAACCGGCGATGCAGGTGCTTCGGACATTCCCGATTGCCCCTGAGCCAAGCCCGCTCGACCCCGGCCAGTCAGTCCGCACATAACCGCATTCCTGACCGATATCGCGAGCAGCTTCACATAGAATCCATTTCGTCTCACGAGATGTTAACTTCGTCTCAACTGCGGTCATAGGGTCGATGCTGCCCTGCCCTCCGTTGGTCCCCTGCTCAAAAGGTGAGTCCTTTCTTTTCTTGGACCGAACCCATTTTCTCCGACACTTGGAGCTGGATCAGTCATTATGGTCAGCACGGCCACGTCCGTTGGGACGAGCCGCGCGCCCGCGATGAGGGCAAGGTGACGATCCTGAGACGGCGGAAGACACTCCACTGCCGCGTTCCGGGCGCAAACTGTGCTCCTGGCGCAAGGATGCGGGTGGGAAAACCGTGTTCGATCTCAAGAACCCGCCGGAGCCGGAGCCGACCGGCCACTACGGGCCCTGGATGGAAACCGCGGACGGAATGCTGGCCATCCGCGTCGAGATCTCCCAGCAGGCACCGGACGGGTTAGCCCTCGTGGCCCGGTAAACGCCTTCGATAAAGCGAACGAAGAAGAACTGGCGACCGTAAGATCACCTCCAGGACTGGACAGGCCAGACACGGGCTGCAAACCTGGTGGCGTTGGTGAACCGGACGGAGATCGGCATGACAAAGGTGACAATGGGAGCGGCCTTGGCGGCGGCGTTGCTTGTATCAGCCGCGGCCGTGGCGGAACCGTCCTGTACCACCGATGCTATTGTGGTGTTCGACGGATCGGCTTCGATGAACGAATTGAGGCAGGGTCAGGAGGGCGAGCGTCGGATCGTATTGGCGCGCGAGGCGATGCGCCGTACGATGCCTGAGATCGCACTTTCGCGTCGGCTGGGGCTTGTGATCTACGGACCTGGGATCCAGCAGGAAAGTTGTGACAATGTCGATCTCCGGTTTCCGCCAATCTGGAATGCGGCGCCGCGGATCATCGGCGACGTAGATGCGCTTGAGCCCAATGGCAATACGCCTCTTACCGCCGCGGTGCGTACCGCAGCTGAAGCACTGGAATTCGATTACCGGCCTGGCGTCATCGTGCTTGTGACCGATGGACGTGAGACCTGTGGACAGTCGCCCTGTGCGCTTGGCACTGAAATCGCTGCCAGGGCCGCCAACATGACCGTGCATGTGATCGGGTTTCAGTTGCAGACCGACTACATCGGCCATCCTTCTTTCCGGCCAGCCAACGTCACCTTCAAGGCTGACTGCCTCGCCAGGAAGACAGGCGGGCGGGTCGTGACGACAGAAACCGTCGAGGAACTGGTCGCGGCGTTACGCAAAACGCTGGCCTGTCCTCTGTTCAGCCTTCTGAAACAGTCAGGTTCAGACGGTCCGGAACGGTAGACCCCAGGGCACTTGCTGGTCATACCTAGTCATTTGACCAGCTTTTCGCGTCCGCTGACGTGGCGCGGACCATACGAAGACTGAACTCATCTTATGAGCAGGGGACCTACAGGGAGCATGTCACCACGATTGCGATAGACACGCCGGGACACGATGGCTCTCCTGCGGTTAGCATTGCATGCCAGTTAAAGGCAGAAAACCCAATTGCGCCCCCCTGCCCGATATCCCGGAGCCAGGCCGCCAGCCTGGTTGTCCGCCCCAGGGGCATGCCGTGAGGATCGCACCAGAAGCGCGAAAGCCTTCAACGTCGCGGCAGCGGCAAACACCCCCGCAGACCGGCAGGAAGCACGAGCCAGGCTCCGTGCCGATAGAGCGAACCGGCAAAGCCGGGCCGGGGTGATGCAAGCGTGATGCTCCAGTCATTCAGGGCGATAATGGATGCCCCCTCGGGCAGGTTGTCAAGAAACGCGCGCTTTGGAAACACCACAACCTGCGCCGGGGCTTCATCTGTGAGGAGACTGATCGAGGCGAGCGTTGCGATCCATCCTGCAAACAGGAGCGGCAAGGCAAGCGCAAGACGTTTAATAGTCATGAACGTGCTCCAGACGGGCGCTCGCTCCGGCATAGTTGCGCAAGGCTCCGGCAAGCTCTTTGACCCTCACCAGAATGAGGTGGCGATAGTCGCCAAAGCCCTGCCGCGGGAAGCTGAATATCGCCTTGTCTTCCGTCGCATTCGAAGAGATGACCGTGAACATTATTTCGTCATTTCCGGCAATCTCAACAAAGTCCAGCCCATCCTGCGCCATCTTCTGCAGCAGGTGAGTCAGAACGCGGTAGCGCGGGGTTTCAATCACCACGCCCTGCGGAACCGCGCCGATCACCCTGATGTCCGGGTAGCTCTTCAACCGGTCAGCATCCTTGCCGCCGACGACCATCCTAAGTGTCAGCTTGGCTTCGCCGGTCTGGGCCACCGCATCGGCTATGACATCGGCATAGGCGGCCTTCACACCATACTCCACCCCAAGCGCAATGCGCCGCTCCTTGTCCCGGAGCCTTGCGGCGTTGGACGAACGAAGCTCGTCCGATGCCTTGCGAAACCCCCACTTGTACCACGGCACCTGCTGCAGGAAACTGGCGTAGTCCCGGGCGTGACGCGCAGACAGACTGTCCAGGGCTGCAGGCTCCGGCCCCCGCATCCAGGCGAAGAGCCGGCCGACCGTTTCCTCGTAGGCGGCCTTGAGCAAGAGTTCGACCGAGAAGCTGACACCAATCACATACAGCATCTGTTTGACCGGACCAGCAGTCTCTCCATGGGCAGAGGACGCCTCGGTCAGGGCGCAAAGGGAAGACCAGTAGTCTCTTATGCTTCTCAGAAACGCGTATTGATGAGGATCGCCATTGCGGATGACCTCGGCGTAGTCATCATAGGCATGGACGATATGCCATTCCGGGTAGGTCATCAGCGTGTTGGATTCCGGGCGGTGATGCTCGGACGGCAACACCGGCCGGTAGGGCAAAGGTCTTGCCTCGCCGTGGCATGCCAACTCGACATAACCGATCGGCGCCAGCAGAATGACGACCAGCACGACCAGCAGCAGCGCTGCGCGCCTGGTCCATTTCCAGATGGTTCTCACGACGCGCCCGTTTTCAGGCCCATCCAGGCCGCGAAGCCTCCAAGCGCCAAGTGGGGCAGGTTCGCCAGGAACCGCGGCAGAGAGAAATCCAGGCCCGCCGAACCATTGGTGAAAATGCCGAGGTCGAGGTAACCGTAACCTGTGAAGAAGCCGAAGATGCCATCTCCCAGATAGGCGAAGCCGAAGAGAATCAGAAATGTCCGCGCTGCCTTGTGCGACAGAAGTCCGGCCACAAGCGCCCATAGAGCCGAGGCGACATGCAATGCATCATCATAGATATCCAGTGCGAATATGCCGAAGGCCAGCCCGTCCTTGTCGGTCAGCCCCGGGATGTAGTTCAGGGACGCTGCAATCATCAAGGCGATGAAATAGCCAAGAGCGATCTTCTGTTGATTGGTCATAGCCGCACCAGGTACTTGTCCCACAGGTTGTTGCGCAAAGTCAGATCCGGGTCCAGCTGGCGCTTGGCAGCCGCGAACAGCGGTGCCCGGTCATACGCTCTTGCAAGTTGCCTGACGCCGGCGTGAGGCCGGTATGGCAGATAATAGGCCCCGCCAATTTCTATGATCCGCTCGATGAGCGTGTTTGTCATGCGTGCCATGTCGGCTTCGCCCCGTTCGGTCAGTTCCTGACTGAAGGACATCACGGCAGCGATTCTTGGGACTCGGGCGTAAGACAGCGTGCTCTGATCATCCTGCGCAATGTAGCGCAGCGTGACGTTCAGGAACTCCTGATAGGACGCCGGAATGACTTCGCGGCAGGCGGTGAGAAAGTCGCCGAACCGGTCAAACCCCACGAAGTATTCATGCAGGATATCGGTACGATCCGGGTCGCGGTCGTCCAGGGTAACGACCGGCTCATTGATGAGCGAGTTGCGTGTCGCGGGTCCGGAAGCAAGCGCCGGGCCGGCAACTGTTTCGTTCCACCAGCGAAAACTCTTGAACAACTCGTTGCCAAGCTGCGCCCGGTAGACATAGCTCGCCACATGAGACATCCAACCGGAGCCTGATGCAGGCGGCAGATCGGCCTGATCTTCAGTCTCGCGATAACTGACCAGAAGCGCCTCGGTGAAGAACCTGGCCCGTTCCACGTTCAACCGCCCATAAGCCATGGTAACTGCCGGGTCCTTCAAGACCTTGTCGAAGTTCGCAGAGAAATCTTCCGCCGGCATGGTCTCGAACGTAGGGACAAGCCGGGTGTTCTTCACCATCTCGACCTGCAAATCGATGATCACGCCAATGAGCCCGTAGCCACCCATTGCATGATTGAAGAGCTCCACGTTTTCCGTCGGCGAGCAGGTCACGAGATCGCCTGAGGGCAGGATCATTCTCAGAGACCTGACTGTCGCCCCCATCGGGCCAAACGGGACAGGCCAGCCGTGAGCATTGACCGAGAAGGTGGCCGCAATACCAAAATCATTATTGGACTGCATGACCTTCGGTGAAAAGCCGTTCGGATCGAGTGCCCGAATCACTTGTGACCAGCGGGCTCCGGCGTGGCACCGGAAGACGCTGCTTGAGCTGTCCAGTTCCACAAAGCCGCTATCGAACGTCGCTGCTACGCCGTCGCGCGGAATCGCCTGACCGCCCATCGAATGGCGTGCCGCACCGACATTGAAGGGGCGTCCCTCGTTCTTTGCCGCCTGTAACTCCTGACGGATACGGGCGATCAGGGCATCATCGGGATCACCCTTTATCATCAGGTGCTTGTGGACCGGCGTCGCGGACAACCCGCTCGCGTCGTTGAGGATCTGGGATCCGGTTGGCTGGCTCAACCGTTTCGTCCCGTCGTAAACGGGCAAATCTGCTTGCAGTGATCTGGCGAGTCCCCAGCCCGCCGCTCCACCAAGTCCAAGAAGCGCGGCCCGTCTGGTCAAAGTCTTCATCAATCCCCTCGGATGAACAAAATTGCGGTAGTCGGGCTTATAATTCACTTGTTCCGGTCTGGGAACTGGGCAGCAACGTTGTTGCACTTGGAGGTGGGAAGTATTGGGGGACGCAGCGCGCCCGGGAAAACGCGATTAACACCTTTCTTGAGACTTCGGAGTCCAGATGGTCCCGCGAGTGCCGCTTTGTGGTGCTTGCGGAACCAGGTTTCAGATTGACCGTCTCGCCCGGTCTTCACCCCTGCTGTTCGCTTGCCGGCAAAGCGGCCTCACAGCTCAAACAGGTCGTATGCAACCGGGGACGGGACGCCGCCAGCGGCAGAATTTGGTCTGATCTGGTGTTAGCCGCCGCGTCAGTTCTTCAGGACACGGTGAGCATGAGCGTTGAAGCCGGCTGAAGTTTGGTATACCAAATACCATTCTGCATTCTTGGAACAATGAGTGCGGACAAGGGAGGAAAGCATGAAATTCAAACTGTTTACCGCGGTTGCCACCACCGCCGCGCTGCTTGGTGGCGTTGCGATGGCGGCAGAGTATCCATCAAAGACGATTGAGGTCGTGACACATGCCGGCAATGGCGGTGGCACCGACGTGACCACCCGTATGATGATGCTGCGGGCCCGGCGCGAGCTGAAGCAGGACATGATCGTTGTCAACAAGAAGGGTGGCGGCGGCGCCGTGGCCATGGACCACTACCTGACGGTTCCGGCGGACGGTCACACCATCCTCACCTTCACGATCGGTCATGCCGCCACGCTCGCCAAGGGCAAGACCAAGATGAAACTGTCCGACGTCCGCCCTATCGCGCGCGGCACGGACGATCCCCAGATCCTTATGGTGCGTTGCGGCGTCTATGAGAGCGCGGACGCCTTCGTGGCTGCACAGAAAGAAAAGGCAATCACCTACGGCACGACCCATCTTGGCAATATCGACGATGTGTCCGCGTTCATGTTCACCGTAAAGGGCGGCATGAAGACGCCGAAGATCGTTCCGTTTGACGGCGGCGGCGAACTGGCCACGCAACTTGTCGCCGGAGCTGTCGATGCTGCCGTTCTGAACCTGGCCGAGGCCGGTTCCCAGATCGACGCCGGAGATATATGCCCCATCGTCGTTCTGGCCGATGAGCGGATGTCGGCCCTGCCCAAGGTCAAGACAGCAAAGGAGATGGGCATTCCGGTCAGCTTCTCCACAGTGCGAGGTTTCGTGGTCCACAAGGACACGCCCGATGATGTGGCAAAGAAGATTGAAGCCGCATTGATGAAGGCCATGAAACACAAGGTCTATCAGGGCTTCCTCACATCCGTGGGGCTCGATTCGACCTCTGTTGCAGGTTCGGACGTCTGGGGCGCCCAGTTGAGCACCATGGTGAACGACATGGAGGCCGCGCTGAAGGAACTTGGCTTCATCAAATAGAACGTGGAGAGCGGCGCGGCCCAAACCAGCCGCGCTGCAATCCTTCAGGCTCCAATGATGGGAAATGCACCCCAGAGCGATACGCGTTCGCGATACACGCGACGGGCGCTGGCACTTGTCATCATTCTGTTTTCGGCAGCCGCCATCTGGACGACCACGACCTTTGAGCGGGTGCCTCCCATCCTGAAGCGGGGCATTCAGCCCTCGGACTTTCCCCAGCTCATCGCCGGCCTGATGATCGGCCTGGCCCTGCTGATGGTTGTGGTCAATCGTGACAGAGCGCCCGAGCCGCTCAAGCAGCCCACCTATCTGTCCCTGGCACTGCTCGTCGCCTTTATCGGGCTGGTGCAGATCGATTTCTTTCTGGCGCTCGCGGTATTCGCGGCCGCCATGGCCGCGTTCTGGGGCGAGCGCCGGCCACTGATGCTTGCGACGGTCGGGATAGCTGTGCCGGTCGCCGTGTTCTTCCTGTTCGATCTCGTCTTCCGCATCCGCTTTCCGCGCGGCCTCCTGACGTCGCTCTGGTACGGCTGAGATCATGGATGCATTCGTCAGCGGCTTTGTTGCGCTTGCCGATCCCACCCTGCTGTTCATCATCCTGGCCGCAACTCTTGGTGGCGTGCTGGTTGGAGCATTACCGGGCCTCAACGGAACAACCGGGGCCGCGCTGCTGCTGCCCTTCACCCTGACGATGGAGCCGGTGGCGGCGATTGCCGCTCTCACAACGGTCTACTGCGCCGCCACATTCGCCGGGGCGATCACGGCCATTCTCATCAACACCCCCGGCACGTCCGCGAGCGCCACGACCTGCCTGGACGGCTATCCCCTGGCCCAGCGGGGCGAGGCCGGACGCGCGCTCGGCATGGCGGTGGTTTCTTCGACACTCGGTGGTGTTTTCAGTGTTGTCTGCCTCATGCTTGCCGCGCCCCTGCTCGCCCGGGCAGCCTACAACTTCGCACCGCCGGAGTATTTCGCGCTGACCCTGTTCGGCCTCTCCATGCTGGCGTCCATCGGGGACGGCTCTCCAGTCAAGAACCTCATCTCCGGCGCATTCGGCGTCCTGCTCGCCACCGTCGGGATCGATCTTCTGACCTCGATTGAACGCTTCACCTTCGGCTTCAACGAATTGAGCGAGGGCATTGGCTTTGTGCCGGTGATGATCGGGGTCTTCGGAATATCGGAGCTTCTTGTCCAGTCGACCCGCCTTCACGAGACGCGTATCCGGGTCATGATGGATGCGGTCCGGCTGCCCAGCCGCGCGGACTACACCAAGGCGTGGAAAACGATCCTCCGCTCCTCGGGGATCGGAACCTTCATCGGCATTCTTCCCGCCGAAGGGGCAACGGTCGCATCCATGATCGGCTATAACGAAGCCAAGCGCTGGTCGAAGACACCGGAGGAGTTCGGCAAGGGCGCAATCGAGGGCATTGCCGGGTCGGAAGCTGCCAACAACTCGGCAACCGGCGGCGCCATGGTGCCCACGCTGGCGCTCGGGATTCCGGGAAGCCCCACCGCGGCCGTGATCCTGGCAGGGCTCATGGTGCACGGCTTGAGACCCGGCCCGACCATGTTCACCGAGCAGGCCGAGTTCGCGTTTGCCATCTTCTGGGCCATGATGCTGGTGAACCTGCTGTTCCTCGGCGTGGGCCTTGGCGGGGCGAAACTGTTTGCCCGCGTCACGCTGATCCCGGTCCAGGTTCTCTGGCCTTGCGTTTTCATTTTCTCGATCGTCGGCGCCTATGCGCTCAATCAGTCCATGACGGATGTCTGGATCGCGATTGGAGCCGGTGTGCTGGGGTTCTTCATGCGCCGGCACGGCTTTTCGGTCGTGCCTCTGGCGATCGGCCTCATACTCGGCGGGATGCTGGAAACCCGCCTCGGCCAGAGCATGGTGATGCTCGATGAAAAGTGGTGGCTGCTTCTGACCCGGCCGCTCACCCTGTTCTTCCTCGTGCTCACCGCTCTGGCCCTCTTTGGACCCGCGATCTGGGGACGTGTGGTAAAGCGGCGCTCACCGGTGGACTCAAGCGGGGAATGACGCGACAAGAGCGCTGCAATCCGGCGCTTATCTCCCGGGGCGAAGGCGCGATAAGCGGGGCTGGGCTTGGACTGGAGAAGCTGGGTATGGCTGAGGTCAAGGACATTCGCGAGCTATTTGATGCAGGCTCCACACCGATCAAGCGCCAATCCCTGTCGGAGGATGCGGCCGACACTCTGCGCGAGATGATCCTGCTGGAGAAGCTGGCCCCGGGCACGGCCCTCCCCGAGCGGGATCTGTCGGAGGCCCTGGGCATAAGCCGGACGCCCATGCGCGAGGCCATCCGCCAGCTGGGCGCCGAAGGGCTGGTCGAGTATTCCGCCACGCGGCGGCCGCGGGTGGCCAATCCCTCGCTGGACGAGCTCGAGATGCTGCTTGAGGTCCAGGGCTCCCTGGAAGCGCTGGCTGGTACTCTCGCCTGCGAGAAGGCAAGCCAGCCGGAGCTTGACGACATCTTCGACATGGAACGTGAGATCGCCGCTATGTCCGAGACGGCAGTCTCCCTGGATTTTTTCAAGGCGGACATGGCGTTTCACACAGCGATTGTCCGGGCTGCCAGGAATGCGCCGCTGCTTGAGACCCACGCCCAGTACAACGCACGCCTCTGGCGCGCCCGCTTTATCTCCTCGCGCCGACGCGTCAACAGAGCTGGTACGCTCAGCCAGCACCGCGATATAGCCGAGGCACTCAACGCGCGCGATGCACGGAAAGCGGCGGAGGCCTTGAGCCAGCATCTGAAGACCGCTGTCCGCAACATCGCCCAGGCGCGGCGGGAAAGCGGTCAGGATCAGCCGCAGAGCTGATCCCGCAGGGGTTCGCCTCCAGAGGCCGACGGTTGTTCTTACTATCTGCGGCCCTCCAGAACCTGCAGAAAGTAGTCTGGAGCCCCGATCTGGCCGCCCTTTGAGGCCACCTGAAGACCGTCAAACGCCGCTGTATGCGACGCGGCCCGGCACAAGGGGGCGGCCGGAGCGATGGGCATCAAGAGCTCCAGGGAGTGGATGTCGAGCTGACGCAAGGCGTAGCTGCAGGTATCGCCACCGGCAACGCAAACCCTGCCGATCCCGGTCTCCTCAAGCAGAGCACGCAGGATGCGGCCCTGCTGGGTGGCAATCATCCTGCCGGTTTCACTCTGATCGATGCCAAGGTCTCGCACCCGGCCGACCGTTTTTCCGATCATGGGGTCATCCGGACCAACCGTGGCGTAAATCAGCGGATTGCGGCCTTCAGACAGATGCGTCAGCGCCTCCCGGATGGCCCTGTTGCATTCCGCCTCCGCGGCGGCTGCGTCGACCAATCTGTCCGTGTTGAGGGCGACCCCACCGAACCCCTGCGCGAGCGCATGATTGATCTGATCGGCGGTATTGGCCGCCGCACTACCGGACATGACAATCATCTTTTCCGCAGGACCGATGGAGGGAAACTCCGGCGGCTGTTCGACCAGCCCGTTTTCCCGCCAGTACCGCGCCATGGCATATTCGAAGCCGGAAGAGCCGATCGCAAAGATCAACCCCTCACCGGACTTCTCGTGCAGCAACCGCCCAATGTCGAACAGGTGCTTGTCGTTCAGGGTGTCGAACAGGACAATGTCCGCGCCCTCGGCCAGGCACCGGTCAAAGCGCTCAGAGACCGCCTTCTCCCCCTCTTCCAGGTGCACCAGGTCGATGAGCGCCACCTTCTTCCCGGACATCCTGGCGAAATGAATCCGGATATCGCCCTCGTCCATGGGCGTGATCGGATGCTTGCTCATCACCGGGTGGCGGTCCAGCCGAAACCGTTCATCTCCATAGACGGTAAAATGATTGCCGAATGCGATATAGCGCCCCAGCAGGGGAATGCCCTGGACGATGGTCGCACTCGCCGGATCAAGGATATCTAAAGCGATATCCGCGGCGTGTCCGATACTGCCGATCTCAGGAGAGGAATCGAAAGTGGCGCAAACCTTGTAGTGCAAGAGGCCAGGGCCGAGTTTCTGCAGCAGCCTGAACTGTTCCGGCAGCTCTCCGTCCATCTGCTCCGGCGTCATGGTGCGGCTCGTGCCGGAGATGCCGACCGCCTGGAGGTCCGGAAGCTTTTCCTTCAAAAGCTCCTCGCTGGGGTGGCCGAGAAACAGGGCTGTCTTCACGCCATTGACCGTCAGTGCTTCCATCGCATCGGCGGATCCGGTGAAGTCGTCGCCGTAGAAGGCCATCAGCAGAGAGTTCATGATCGCCTCGTAGCGCGGTTTCAGGGCCAGGTACGCCCGAGGGCGTCGTCCATCGCCTGCAGCTGGTCATCGGTCAGGTGCTCGCCCTTCAATCCCGTGGCCACCGCGATCTGGCAGCATTGCTCGATCTCCTCGACCACTCCGAGCGCGGCGGACATGTTGGCGCCGGCCACGATCACACCGTGCTGACGGAGCAGGATTGCATGATAGTCCGGCGCCAGCGCAGCGACCGCCTCATGGAGCGAATGGGCGCCTGAGGGGTGATACTTGATCATGGGGACCCGCCCGGCCCGCACGTAGAAGGCGGCCGTATACGGCGGAACGGCGTTCGGAGTTTCTCCTCTGAGCAGGGTTGAGAGGGCAATCGCAAAGGTTGGGTGGACATGGATCACGGCGTTGGCATTGTTCCGCTCACGGAACATGGCGAGATGCATGTCCATCTCCTTCGACGGGCCCGTGCCGTCCAGCACATTACCATCCAGATCGACGGTAACGATTTCTGACGGCGTGAGCCTTCCCAGCTCCGCACCCGTCTGCGTGATCCTGACGACGTCGCCGTCGCGGACGCTCGTGTTACCACCGGACGCGTGGATCAGCTTCCGGTCATAGAGCTCGCGGCTTGCCACGATCAGTTCATCGACCCTGTTTGAACTGCTCATACCTGTTTCCCTGTTCCGATCGTCAGTATGCGGTGACGCCGCCGTCCACCGGCAAGGCGACACCGTTGATAAACGAGCCTTCCTCAGAGGCCAGATAGAGGGCGGCCTGTGCGATGTCCTGCAGGCTGGCCATCCTGCCGAGAGGCACTTCCCCGATCCGTTCCTGCATGCGCTCGGGATCTTTAAGCATCTCGCGCACCAGAGGCGTGTCGGCCGTGCTCGGGTTGATCGAATTGCAGCGGATGTTGAATTTGCCGTAGCGAGAGGCGACGGCCTTGGTCAGCAGTGCCACCGCGCCCTTGGTCGTCGTATAGGCCTCCGGCGTATACATGTGGCCGATCAGGCCGCAGACGGACGACATGTTGATGATCGATCCGCCGCCCGCCTGCTTCATGACCGGCAGAGCATACTTGATGCCGAGGAACGGCCCCTTGACGTTCACCTCGTACAACCGGTCGAGCTCCTCGGCGCTCATCTCCTCGATCGCCTTGCGGACGTTGATGCCAGCGTTGTTGACGAGGATATCGAGGCCACCGACTTCATCCTCCATCTGTTTCATCGCCCGCGACCAGTCCGCTTCAAGGCTCACGTTGAGGGACAGGAACGTAGCCCGTGCTCCGGTGTTCACCAGAGTCTCGGCCGCAGCCGCACCGCCATCCGCGTTGACATCCGCAACGTACACCACCGCACCTTCCCGGCAGAACGTCTCCGCAATGGCATAACCGATACCCTGGGCGCCGCCGGTAACCAGGGCTCTCTTGTTCTCTAGTTTCATGGGCATACGACTTGGGAAGGTGGAGAGAACCAAGTGCTAGGCGATCGCTCGGGGAAAAGCAAACGCCGCTGCCGCAATGTGGAGAGCCGTCTCAGGCCGCCCCCGGCAAGGGACCGAAAACCGGCTTGTGCCGTGTGTAACCGCCATCGGTGGTCAGCACATCGCCGACGCACCAGCACTCCTCAGACCAGAAAAACATGGTTGCAGCGGAAATATGCTTCGGCTCGGTCAGTCCGCCCAGTGGTGTTGCCTCTTCCACCGCCTTCAGCCGGCCTGCACTGACCGGATGCTGTTCGGCCATCGGCCCGCGCAAGGGCGACGGCGCCAGCCCGTTGAGCACGAGGCCGTACTCTTCGGCGTAGTACCGGGACTGCAGGGTGACCAGGTTATGCAACGCGCCCTTGGATTCCTCATAGGCGCTGCTCGATCTTCCCTCCGCCCCGGTCGTGGCGGAAATTGACAGCATGATCACGCCGCGCGCATCACGCAGAGCCCCGGTAGTGACGCCTTGCTTGATGACATTGTGGGCGCCCCAGAGGTTGACCTCATAGGCCGTCATGATGGCCTCCTTGGTCAACTGCTCGGGCGGCGTAAGCGGGCTTGGCGCAATCCCTGCCGTGTGCATGAGATAGTCGAACTTGCCATGCCGCTCCATGAGGCTCCTGACCTCATCTTCGCTGGTGACATCAACCGTCTCCGCGGCAACCAATGCGCTCCCGTCTTGCGTGGAGCTGATACGCGCAGCGAAATCCTTAAGTTTCATCTCACCAGCGCCGACCCGAATGGTTTCGGCGTGATCGGCAATAACTATTTTCCGCACATCCAGCCAGCCCAGAACATTGGACGCCATATGCTGTCCCATAACGCCAACACCCATGATGAGGACGGACGCGTCGGATTTGTAGGAAAGAGGGGACGGGCTCATGGGCAGACCTCCGGCAGCTTTACGCCGGGCGCCGAACCCCGCCAGACGCCGGCTAGTTTGTTTCCCGCAGTCCTAAGGATGTAACCCAACCGGGGCAACCCGCTATGCGCTGATATCCGGCCGTACCGCCCACACCTGCGTCGGCAAGGGCTCATCAGTCAGGCGGTCCTTCATTGTAGCCTGCCACCGCCGCACCATTCGTTCCATCGGCCTCGATGAACCACTCTCCCATTTCAGTGGATGTCACGAACACGGTGTCGGAGCGGTTCACCAGGAGATCAAGCGCTTTCTCGAAGAAGTAGGAGATGTGAGGCACACCGACGATATGGGGGTGAAGCGCCATGGTGAGAATCTGGGCCTGGTGCTCGGCCTCGCGTTCATAAACAGCAAGTGTGGCTTCAAGCCGTTTCAGCATCTCGTCGCTGGAACAGTTCTGGATGACATAGATGGGCACATCATTCAGCTCCAGCGTATACGGCAGTGCGACCATGGGCCCATGTGTCGTGCGCATCCAGACCGGCAGGTCGTCCAGGATCCAGTCATGCAGAAAGTCCACCCCATGGGCCTTCAGGATGTCCGGCGTATCGCATGTTTCCCCGAGACCTGGCCCCAGCCAGGCGCGCGGACTGATACCTGAAACCTGCTTGAGGCGGCCCAGGCATTTGGCGATGACCTCGGTCTCGTCCTCAGCCTGTTTTAGCGATTGCTGGAACCAGCCATGGCCGACAAGCTCCCAACCGGCTTCATGCACTTGCGACATCAGCGACGGGTAGATGTCAGCGACCTGTGCATTGAGCAAAGCGGAAGCTCTCACCCCGCGCTCGGCCAGCAGCTTCATGAAGCGCGGCATACCGCTCCTCAGCCCGTACTCCACCCATGAGATGTTGGGCACGTCATGGGGCGCGGGCCTGGCGCCATGTGGTGCGGGCAGAATGCCCCTCGGAACCGGCCGCTCGAAGGGCCAGTACTCGATGTTCATGCAAAGGTGCACCATGATCGGTTTGCCATTGAGCGGTTCAAGTCTTGGCCGGTCACTTGCGAGCTGGAAGGGGACGCGGGGATTTGACCACATTTTCAGGCGCTCCAATCTGCGGAAAGTGACTCAAGTGACATAACCGAACTCCGTCGGGCAGGTTACTTTGTCCAGCGACCTGATCTCAAAGAAAATTCTTCAATCGTTTAGAAGGAGGTTCCGCTTGCCGGTTCCACGGCGCGGATCCAGCCGGTAAATCACCGGGTCACTTCCTGCGTGGCCGCCAGGGCTTCAGACTTCGCAGAGGAACTGTACGATGAATTTGCGGGTTGCGGGCATCCTGCCGAGGTCAGTGAGATAGTCGTTGAGACAGGCGTAGATCCGTCTCAGGTTCTGGGTGACGGTGCCGACCAGTCTGCGGTTCGTCTCCAGCCGGCAGAGGCGCCCGGTCAAGGCAAAGCCGGCGAACATCAAAGCCGTCGCCATTCCCTCGCCCCAGGTCTCGTCATCGAAATTGAGACCGTAAATCTCCGAGCAGTCGCTGCGGTAGGCATGGTAGAGCCCCATTCCACACGTGGATCCGGTCCAAATATAGTTGCCGTTCGACATGTCGCGTTCGAACTTGCCAAGCATCGGCTTGGTCAGATCCAGCAGGCAATGACCCCATCTGGCGGTTTCAAAATCCAGGAGATACAGCGCATCGCCCACTTCGTAAGTCTGCCGCGCATTGCCAAGATCATCATGGATCAGGGCTGCAAACAAACCTGGATCTGCAATGCGCTTCCGAACTGCATCAAACTCGGCCGCCAGGCTGGCGGCTTCGTGGCGCACACATGCCAGTTCATGGCGCGAAAGCACAAAATCGCGGCCCATGGCGAAGAGGGACTGGTAGGCCGGACCGCCGTATCGGCGCACGTCCTCTTCTGGAGAGGGCAATCCGGCACCCGCGCGCAGCTCCAGGTAGCAGGAGAAGTGAGGACGGCTCTGGCAATGCAGATGCGCCAGTGACCGGGCAAGCATTTTCGCCAGTTCGCCGGAACTGCGCCGGCGGGCATAAGGCTCAGTTCCGAGATCCTGTAGAAGCAACGCATCCGGACTGGC
>JBCCEL010000023.1:0-31530 GCA_039030315.1 Pseudomonadota bacterium | reverse complement strand
CGCGGCTTTATGAGCAGCGATGAGCGCCCTGTCAAGCCGTAAACTCATGAATTATAGCGAAAATCAGACTCAAGGCGGAAAGCCTTCTTGTTCACCGATTCCATAGCATATATGGCACGGCATGCCCCGCAACAAGTCAGACAAACCGAACAGCCGCAGGCCCGGACGTGGCAAACGCGGAACTGCCCCGGGCGACGCCAGACGGAATCCCTACGCGGTCCCCGAGTGCGAAACCCTCTACGGCTTGCACACGGTCCTTGAAGCACTCGGTAACCCACGCCGAAAGGTCAGACGGTTCCTAGCCTCCGAGAATGCCGCCAAGAGGTTCGAGACGCAAATCGCGGCATCCGGGCACCAGCCGGAGGTGGTCAGAACCTCCGAGATTACCAGGATGACAGGTCCGGACGCCGTGCATCAGGGCCTCTTGCTGGACGCATCCCCCCTGCCCGCTCCCGAACTGAGCCAACTCATCGCACGCCCGGGCCCGATCGTCGTCCTCGACCAGATTACCGATCCTCACAATGTGGGCGCCGTGCTCCGGTCCTGTGCCGCATTCGCCGCCGCGGGCCTCGTAATGACCGCCCGGCACAGCCCAAGCGCATCGTCGGTGCTTGCCAAGTCCGCCTCCGGCGCCCTGGAACACGTCCCCATCGCCAAGGTAACCAATCTGGCGCGCGCCATAGAGGAGCTGAAAGATTCTGGGGTGCACTGTGTCGGCCTCGACAGCGATGCCGATGACATCCTTGAGCACGCCGTCAGCGGAGACGGGCGAACCGCTCTCGTTCTCGGAGCTGAGGGCAAGGGGCTTCGCCAGAAGACGCGCGAAACCTGTTCGGTGCTGGTGCGGCTCGACATGCCAGGCGCCATCCGCAGCCTCAACGTATCGAACGCAGCTGCGCTGGCACTCTATATAGCCACCCACGCATAAAAAAGGCCGGCCACCGAGGTGACCGGCCCGCGCCCCAGGAGGCGGAGGGACGCAAGATCTCGGCTAGTGTCGTGGAACCTTGTTCTTATAGACAACCGGACGCTGGTGATAACCGTGCCCGCTGTGCTGGATGACCCGGTAGCGCTTGCGGGACCCGAAGAGCGTTGCCTTCTTCTTGCGGACGCGAATGATCTGGACGTGGCCGCCATGGGCTCCGCCGTGAGCGTAGGCCGCGCCGTGGCCGCCGTAGTGAGCAGCATGGCCGCCGTGATAGCCACCATGCCCGCGCACCTTGCGGTGGCGCCGCTTGTGATGGCGATACTTGGCGCGGTGCCGTGGCGCCGCAGTGCCGTAGACCACGTGACGCCGCTTGCGCATCAAGGTCCGCTTCTTGCGGCGAAGCTTGGGCTTGTAAACGACAATCTCGCCGGTGCCGCCGTAAACACTGTCGTGGGTTGCCACGACCGAGGCATCGCCATAGCCGCCGCTCGCATAGTGACCGCCGGAATGAGAGCCGACGGCGACATACCCGCCGCTGCTGATCACCCGCTTTTTATAGACGGTCTTCTTTTCGTAATAGACGTGGGGTTCGTAGACCACCACCGGTGCCTTTGGCACGTACTGATACTGGACCGAAGCGTCGTAGTGGACACGAACCCGGCGCGACTTGCGGTGGTAGTGACCTCCGCCGTGAGAGGTGTGCCGCTTGTGGGCATAGGTGCTCTTGACCTTGTGCTTGTAGCCGCAGCGGTAGAAGTGATCGCCCGGCTGGTAGTTCTGTTCCTCGCAATCGTGGATCAGCGATCCGACGCGGTTGCCGCCGTTTCCACCATTTCCACCGCCGTTGCCGCCACCATTGCCGCCGCCGTTGCCTTTGTCGGCATGGCCGCCGCCATGTCCGCCACCGTGACCGCCGCCATGTCCACCGCCGTGGCCGCCACCGTGTCCTGCACCATGACCGCCATGACCACCGCCGGCCAGGGCTTCACCGAATGCTCCGGGCAGCGTCACAAGGGCAGCCGCAACCATTGCAGGAAGAACAAAATTCTTGGAACGCTTCAACATCAACGCCACTCCAGACCATTAACCCGTGCCTCCCGGTTGGCCTCGGTGGGAAATCGCTGTCCCAAAAGAAGACACCCGGATAAGGTTTCGCTTATCCGTGTGCAGACCCCATGCCACACGGGAACCGGCAACCAGTTTCCCCGCGGCCGGTCTGTGGGCCGCGTGCCGATGACCGGAGCGCAAAAGCCACTGCTCCTGCAGACTGCAATCAAGTAAGATGGCAGCGCATGGAGGAAGATGTTGAAGGATATCTCCTGACGAGGAGCTGGCGCGAGGCGCCAGGCGGGGTGGAGCTTGTTTTTTGGGGAGCCGCGTCTGGCGGACCGGTCCGGCTGGTCTTTGAGGGCCAGGAGGCCATTTGCTTCATCGAGCGGGAACAGGCCATCACCCTGCCCGCCAACGCAAGGCGGCAGGCCCGCGAACTGCGCCTGCTCGGCGGCGGTCCTGCGGACGCTCTCTATTTCCGTCATCAGCGGGACATGCAGTCCCTGCGGCGGTCGGGAGCGGTTCTGGCGGAATCAGACGTCAAGCCGACCGACCGTTTTCTTATGGAGCGGTTTGTCTCGGCCGGCTTTGTCGCGACCGGACAGGTGAGCGCCCGGGACGGCATCAGGACGCTCGTCAATCCCCGACTGCGCAGCGCCGATATCACCCCGCATCTGCGGTCACTGTCGCTGGATATCGAAACCGGCGGCCCGACGGGCCAGCTTTATTCCATCGGCGCGGCGGTGATGAACGGAGCCGCGGCGGCGCCCGAGGCGTGCGTCTTCATGATCGGCGACGGCGAGGAAGGCGTCCGGGACGGTTACGTCCTTCGCTATGCGCGGGATGAACGGGCCTTGCTGCTGGGCTTCTTCGACTGGCTGGCTGCCGTTGATCCGGACCTCATCATTGGCTGGAGCGTGGTGAACTTCGATCTGAACTTCCTGGACGCCAAGTGCCGGTCGCTCGGAATGCCGCTTGCCATCGGCCGTGGCGGGGAGAATGCGGCCATCCTTCAGCCCGGGAATCCCGGGCAGCCGAGAATCGCCCGGATCCCTGGACGGGCCGTTCTGGATGGTATCGATCTGCTCAAGGCGGGCTTCTGGGCCTTTGAGAGCTTTTCGCTGGAGAACGTCGCCCGAGAACTGCTCGGCGGCGGAAAGCTGATCACGCCGGAGCAGAACAAGATGGCGGAAATCAACAGACTGTTCCGCCACGAAAAGCCGAAGCTTGCCGACTACAACATGCGCGACTGCACTCTCGTCAACGAGATCTTCGCCAAGGCGGATCTCACTGCATTTGCCATCCAGCGCGCCAACCTGACGGGCCTCGCCATTGATCGACTGGGCGGCTCCGTGGCTGCGCTCGACAACCTCTATCTGCCGCGCCTGCACCGCCAGGGTTTTGTCGCCCCGGATGTGGGCAGCGATGAGACCGGCCTCGGCAGCCCCGGCGGCTATGTCCTGGATTCTGTGCCGGGGCTTTACCGCAATGTCCTCGTGCTCGATTTCAAGAGCCTGTACCCCAGCATCATCCGCACTTTCTTCATCGATCCGCTCGGCCTCGCTGAGCCCGGCAAGCAACCGGTACCGGGGTTCCTCGGCGCCTCTTTCTCGCGCGAACGGCATATCCTGCCGGGCCTGATCGAAGAACTCTGGCAGGCCCGCGATGAGGCCAAGCGCGAGCGCAATGCGCCGCTTTCCCAAGCTATCAAGATCATCATGAACTCGTTCTACGGCGTGCTGGGATCAAGCGGCTGCCGGTTCTATTCTCCCCAGCTTGCCTCCAGCATCACCCGGCGCGGCCATGAGATCATCACGCTGTCGCGCGACAGGATTGAGGAGCTTGGCCATCAGGTGATCTATGGTGACACGGATTCCCTGTTCGTACTTCTGGGGCCGGACTACGATGAGTCGGCCGCACGGGAAGTCGGCAACCAGTTGATGGGCGACCTGAACAGATGGTGGACGGAAAACCTGGCGGACAGGTACGGCATCGAGAGCCGCCTTGAGGTGGAGTTCGAGACAAATTACACCCGCTTTCTCATGCCCACGGTCCGCAGCATGCAGACCGGCAGCAAGAAGCGCTATGCGGGTCTGGTGACCGGCGCGGATGGCACGCCTCATCTGGTGGTGAAGGGCCTGGAGGCCGCCCGCACCGACTCGACCCCCCTGGCCAGAGACTTTCAGCGGGAGCTCCTGAGGCGGGTCTTTCTCGACCTTCCCTTCAAGGACTATGTGCGCGGCACGGCGGAAGCGCTACGGCGCGGGGATCTCGACGACCAGCTGATCTACACCAAGAGATTGCGCCGGCGTCTTGATGAATACACACGCAATGTGCCGCCACATGTCCAGGCTGCGCGCAAGCATCCGCCCCGGGGCAACCGTGTCCGCTATGTGATCACCCAAGGCGGACCGGAGCCGGTCGAGGCCTTGCAGTCGCAGCCAGACTACCAGCACTACCTCGACAAGCAACTGGCTCCGGTTGCTGACGGAATCCTTCACTTTCTGGACACTAGCTTCAACGGCCTCACGAGCCGTCAGATGACCCTGTTCTGACGGCCACGGGCAAACACCGCGGCGTTATCGGCAGTCGGAAGTGGATGCCGCCGCACTTGTAAGCTAAACAAAGCACACACGGAGTGCCCGAGAGCCGGAGTACGGGGATGCAGAATTCAGATACAATCTGGGACAATGTGGAACAGCACCGGGATGCGTTCATCGGTCTTGCCGATCGCGTGTTCGACATTCCGGAGACGCTCTACAACGAATACCGGTCCGTCGCCGAACACCGCTCCATGCTGGAAGCACAGGGCTTCCGGATCACTCAGAACGCGGCCGGCATTCCGACCGCGGTGCTGGGAGAGGCAGGCGAAGGCGGACCAGTGATAGCCATCCTGGGCGAGTTCGACGCGCTGCCCTATCTCAGCCAGGAACCCGGCGTCGCCGAACCCAGGCCTCTGGAGGAAGGCGGTAATGGCCACGGCTGCGGGCACAATCTCCTGGGCTCTGCTGCGCTGTTGGCGGCAACCGGAGTTAAGGACTGGCTGGCCGCTTCCGGCGTTCAGGCCCGCGTGCGCTACTACGGATGCCCTGCCGAAGAAGGTGGCGCGGCAAAGGCCTTCATGGTGCGCGCTGGCCTGTTCGACGATGTCGACCTGGCCATCACATGGCACCCGGCAACATATACAGGGGTCGACAAGGCCAACTCGCTGGCCAACACCCGGATCGACTTCACCTTCCACGGCAAGGCGGCTCATGCGGCGGGCGCGCCGGAACTTGGGCGCAGCGCGCTCGATGCGGTGGAGCTGATGAATGTCGGCATCAACTATATGCGCGAGCACATGCCCGATGATGCCCGTGTGCACTATGCCTACCTGGATGCGGGCGGCGCTGCCCCGAATGTCGTCCAACACCGGGCGACCGTGCGCCAGCTGGTCCGCGCGCGGGATTTGCCGGGCCTTCGCGCTCTTATCGAACGGGTGAAGAAGATTGCCGAGGGCGCGGCCCTGATGACCGAGACCCGGGTGGAGCACAAGGTGTTCACGGCGGTCTCCAACCTGCTGGGAAACCGCCCCCTTGAAGAGGCCATGCAGACCGAGATGGATCGCCTCGGTCCGGTATCCTTCGACGATGGCGACCGGGCCTTCGCAAGAGAGATCCAGAAGACCCTGACGGAAGATGACATCGCCGTTTCGTTCCGCCGTTGCGGCATGCCGCCGCCGGAGGACGGAATGGCACTTTGCGATTTCGTTGCACCGCTCGATCTCCCTGGCGACGGGGGTGAGGGCTCGACCGATGTGGGGGACACCAGCTGGGCGGTGCCGACTGTTCAGGCCCGCGTGGCGACGTGTGCAGTAGGCACGCCGTTCCACACCTGGCAGCTCGTGGCGCAGGGCAAGAGCCCGATGGCCCACAAGGGCATGATCCACGCAGCCAAGGTGATGGCGGCGACGGCCAAGCGGGCAATTGAGGATCCTGCACTCATTACCGCTGCCAAGGCGGAACATCAGATACACCTGACAAAGACCCCCTATATCTGTCCCCTGCCCGACGATGTGGAGCCACCGATAGTCAGATCAGCGGACTGATCCATGGCCGCACCCCGCGTCGCCCTCCTGGGCATGATTCTGGAATCCAACCGCTATGCCAAACCGGCGGAGCGGGCGGATTTCGAGAGCCTGACATGGCTGGGCGGTGAGGCCTTGATGGCCGAGGCAAGGGCCGCTGAAACAACAGTCGCCCGCGAGTTCTGTGCCTTCGTCGCAGCGATGGATGCGACTGGACCGTGGGTACCGGCGCCGCTGTTGCTCGCGGCATGTCACCCGCATGGACCGGTGCGCGAAGAGGTGTTCGAGAGCTATTGGCAATCGGTCGAGGCCGAGCTGGAGCAACCCCTGGACGCCGTCTATCTCTGTCACCACGGGGCCATGGTCGCGACCCACCTGGATGACCCTGATGGAGAACTGGCAGCTCGCGTGCGCGCCAGGGTGGGACCGGATGTGCCGATCGTGCAGACCCTCGATCTGCATGCGAACATCTCCGACCGGATGTGTGGATCGGTCGATCTCATCTGTGGCTACCGGACCAATCCTCATGTGGACATGAGGGAGCGTGGCGAGGAGGCGGCTTTCGCTCTTCGCCGCATCCTGGCTGGGCAGGCAACGCCCCAGATTGCGCACGTCAAGCTGCCCCTGGCGCCTGCCTCGGTGACGCTACTCACCGCGAGCGGACCCTATGGTGAACTGATCGATTATGGCCAGAAACGTCAGGCCGAACTGTCCGGCGCAATCATCAATGTCTCGATCTTTGGCAATTTCATTTTCTCGGACGTTCCGGATAACGGCATTTCGGCCGTCGTCACGGCGCGGCACGATCTGGCGGCGGCGGAAAGCCTGGCCCGGGAGATCGCTGGAAAGGCCTGGGATATGCGCGAGCGGTTCGTTCGCACCTTGACGCCGGTGGCAACAGCGGTCGAACTGGCCAACCGCAAGAACGGCGCGCCTGTCATCCTCTCCGATGCAGGCGACAACCCGGGCGGTGGCGGCAGTGGCCGCACCACCGAACTCTTGTCGGCCCTGAATGCTGCCGCGTCGGAGAACGTGTTTTTCGGGTCTTTCTACGATCCTGCGCTGGCGCAAGAAGCTCACGCCGCAGGCGCCGGGGCGGACTTTACCGCCAAGTTCAACCGGGATCGCACGAGCGGGAGCTGGGAACGGTGGGATGAGCCATTTCAGGCACAGGCCAGGGTACTGGCGTTGCACAACGGAGAGGTCACGGGGCGGCTGGGCATCTTCTCCGGACGGCATCTGCACCTTGGCCAATCCGCGTTGCTTCAGTTGGGCGGCATCAAGGTGGTGGTGATCTCCGACCGGAGCCAGACGGCGGACCCGGTGTTCTTTGAAATGTTCGGGCTGGACATTGCCGACGCCCGTACCGTCTGCGTCAAATCCCGCGGCCATTTCCGCGCCGGCTTTCTTCCCTGGTTTCCACCTGAAAATGTCTACGAGATCGACACTGCGGGACTGACATCCCCCGTGCTGGAGCGCTGGCCGTTCGAGCGCATCCCGAGGCCCAGCTTCCCGCTGGACCCCGATGCCACCTGGGACGCAGCTCCATGATTCGGCTTTGCAAAAGTTGTTGAGGTGCTAATCTTCCCCATCGACGGGGGCAAGCGCAAAGCGCACCCGGGATCAACAGGGAGACTTCAGCATGAAACTTTCGCGATCACTCTGCATTCTCTTGACCACGACAGTCCTCGCCGCACCGGCCCTGGCCGAGGACCTGACCATCGGACTGGCCTCTGAGCCAACTGCCATGGATCCCTATTTTCACAACCTTGGTCCGAACAATGCGGTCACCCGGCATATCTTCGACCGGCTGATCCTGCAGGATGAAAAACAGAACCTGAAGCCCGGGCTCGCGACGAAGTGGAAGCCGATCGACGATCTTACCTGGGAGTTCAAGCTGCGTCAGGGCGTCAAGTATCACGACGGATCGGCCTTCGATGCCGATGACGTGGTTTGCTCGTGGGAGCGTGCGCCGAACGTACCCAACTCACCCTCGTCCTTCGGCACTTACACCAAGGGTAAGACAGTGGTGAAGGTTGATGACCATACGGTCCATATCAAGACCGCGGCTCCATACCCGCTGATGGCGAACGATGTCTCAAACATTGCGATTGTCTCTTCGGAGACCGGCTGCAACGCCAAGACGGAAGACTACAATAACGGCCCGGCCAGCATCGGGACCGGCCCGTTCAAGTTCGTCAGCTATTCGCCCGGCGACTCGATCGTGCTGGAACGGAACGACGATTACTGGGGCGACAAGCCGGCCTGGTCGAAAGTCACCCTGAAGCCGATCAAGTCCGGCCCCTCCCGCGTTGCGGCACTGCTTGCCGGCGATGTCGATATGATCGACCAGGTGCCGACAACAGACATCACCACGCTGCAAAAGAACGACAAGCTGGCCCTGAGTCAGGGCGTCTCGAACCGGGTCATCTATCTGCACCTGGATCACGACCGGGCGGACAGCCCCTTCGTCAAAGCCAAGGGTGGCGGCGCCATCGACAATCCGCTCCGCAAACTGCAAGTGCGCCAGGCCATCTCCAAGGCAATCAACCGCGACGCCATTGTCGAGCGTGTGATGGAAGGCGTGGCCATCAAGGCTGGACAGCTCCTGCCGGAAGGTTTTTTCGGCGTTTCGGGCAAGCTGAAGCCGGTGGATTATGACCCTAATGGGGCTAAGGAACTCCTGGCGGCAGCCGGTGTCGGGGACGGTTTTGAGCTCACGATCCACGGTCCGAACGACCGGTACATCAACGACGCCAAGATCGCCGAGGCGATTGGCCAGATGCTCACCCGCATCGGCATCAAGACCGACGTTGAGACCATGCCGCGGTCGGTCTACTTCAAGCGTGCCTCGCGCGGCGGCCCCGGAGAAACACCGGAGTTCAGCTTCATCCTCGTAGGCTGGGGTGCCGGTTCAGGCGAGGCGTCGTCTCCCCTGAAGTCGCTGATCGCCACACACACACCGGCCAAGGGCTGGGGTGCATCGAACCGCGGGCGCTATTCCAATCCCGAGATTGACGCGCTTATCGAGAAGGCGCTGGCGACCGTCGACGATGCCGCCCGGCAGGACCTGCTGGCGCAAGCAACCGAAATGGCGATCAATGATGGTGCGATCATCCCCCTGCACTACCAGGTCAACACCTGGGCTGCGAAGAAGGGCCTGAAGTACATCGCCCGCACGGACGAAGCGACCCTGGCTATCGGTGTCGTTAAGGAATGACACCGGTATGGGGCGGGTCTAGACCCGCCCTGCCCCTCTTCCGGGTGACGCCGTGACCGTCTTCATCATCCGGCGCCTCATGCAGGCGACGATCGTCGTCTTCATCATGTCGCTGATCGTGTTTTTCGGCGTCAACGTGATTGGCGATCCCGTCGATATGCTGATCAATCCGGAGGCCGATCAGGCGGAGATCGAGCGCACCATCCGGGCACTCGGTCTCGATAAGCCGATCCACGAGCAGTACCTCTTCTTCCTGAAGGGCGTCACTTCCGGAGATTTCGGCAAATCATTCATCTTCGGTGAGCCTGCGCTTAAACTGATCCTGCACCACATGCCGGCGACCATAGAGCTTGCGCTGGTATCCCTCGTCATGGCGATCATCCTGGGTATTCCGCTCGGGCTTTACGCGGGCCTGTACCCTGAGCGGCGTGTTTCGCGCGGGATCATGGCCGGTTCGATCCTGGGCTTCTCGCTGCCCACATTCTGGGTCGGCCTCATGATGATCATGCTGTTCGCGGTCTATCTCGGCTGGCTGCCATCGACGGGGCGCGGGGACACGGCGGTGTTCCTCGGGATCAGATCGAGCCTCTGGACACTTGACGGGCTTTCGCACCTGTTCCTGCCCGCCATGAACCTGGCCCTCACAAACATCAGCCTCGTCATCCGGCTGACCCGTGCAGGCGTCCGCGAGGCAATGCACCAGGACTATATAAAGTTCGCTCGAGCCAAGGGGCTGCCCATGCGCCGGGTTATCGGCGTGCACCTGATGAAAAACATCCTGATCCCGATAGTGACGGTTCTGGGCCTGGAATTCGGCAGCCTGATGGCCTTCTCGGTGGTCACGGAATCCATCTTCGCCTGGCCCGGCATGGGCAAGCTGCTCATCGGCAGCCTGCTGCAACTGGACCGGCCGGTTGTCGTTGCCTACCTCATGATCATCGTCCTCTTCTTCGTGATCATCAATCTCGTGGTGGACATCCTCTATTCGGTGCTCGATCCGCGCGTTCGGCTGAGGGACCAGGGCACATGAGCGACGCCGCCGGCATCCGCGTGGAGACGCCGTTCCAGCGATTCCGGGCCGAGTTCCGCGAAAGCAGGATTGCTGTGGCCGCGCTGGTGGTTCTGGCAATCATTGTTCTGCTGGCCGTGATGGCCCCATGGATCACGCCGCAAAACCCATATGATCTGGCCCAGGTGGATGTGCTCGACGGAAAGCTGAAACCCGGCTCCAAAGCCTTTGCCGGCTACACGATGTGGCTCGGATCGGACGGTGCGGGCCGGGACCTGTACTCGGCAATCCTCTACGGCTTGCGTGTTTCTCTCACGGTTGGGCTGGCCGCAGGATTCCTCGCGCTTGTGTTCGGTACGGCAATCGGGCTGGTTGCAGCCTATTCAGGCGGGCGGACCGAGACGCTGATCATGCGGGCGGTGGACATCCAGCTCTCGTTTCCGGCTGTTCTCATAGCGTTGATGCTGGTGGCGATCCTGGGACGCGGGATCGACAAGATCATCATTGCCCTGGTCGCTGCGCAATGGGCCTACTACGCGCGGACTGTGCGCGCCACGGCGCTGGTGGAAAGCGCCAAAGAGTATGTAGAGGCCGCCCGGTGCCTGGGGCTCTCCCACGGCCGGGTGGTCTTCTGCCACGTCCTCCCAAATTGCCTGGCACCGTTGATCGTCATCGGCACGGTGCAGACCGCCTCGGCGATCGCGCTGGAATCAACCCTCAGCTTCCTGGGCGTCGGGCTGCGGCAGACGGAGCCGTCCCTGGGTGTGCTGATCTCGAACGGTTTCGAATACATGATGTCGGGGCGCTACTGGATCAGCTTCTTCCCGGGTCTCGCCCTGCTGTTGACGATCGTCTCGATCAACCTGGTCGGTGACCAGCTTCGCGACGTGCTGAACCCGAGGCTGAAGCGATGAATGTACTGGCGGTCGGCGGGCTGAAGACCCACTTCTTCACACGGGACGGCATTGTCCGGGCCGTTGACGGAGTCGACTTCAAGCTCGATCACGGAGAAATCCTTGGGCTGGTCGGGGAGTCGGGGTCCGGAAAATCAGTGACCGGATTTTCACTTCTCGGTCTGGTCGACCCGCCGGGACGGGTCGTGGACGGTGCGATCCTTTTCCACGGCGAAGATCTGGTCAACGCGACTGCCGAGCGCATGCAGGCGTTGCGCGGCTCCCGCATAGCGATGATCTTCCAGGACCCCATGATGACGCTGAACCCGGTACTGAGGATCGACACCCAGATGATCGAGGCGATCCTTGCGCATGAGAAGGTGCCCCGCCAGGAGGCCTGGGTCCGGGCGCGCGATGGTCTTGCACAAGTGGGCATCCCAAGCCCGGAACAGCGGCTGCGCGCCTATCCGCACCAGCTGTCCGGTGGCATGCGCCAGCGGGTTGCCATAGCCATTGCGTTTCTCAACAATCCCGATCTGCTGATCGCCGATGAGCCAACCACCGCCCTGGATGTCACGATCCAGGCGCAGATCGTTCACGTTGCACAGACGCTCTGCCGCGAGCGAGGTACCGCGCTCATCTGGATTACGCATGATCTGGCTGTCGTGGCCGGATTGGCCGACAGGATCGCTGTGATGTATGCGGGACGGATCGTCGAAGCCGGCACCACCGATGACATCATCGACCGTCCGCGCCATCCCTACACCGTTGGACTTTTGGGCTCGGTTCCCTCGGCCAACCGGCGGGGAGAACGGCTGGCTCAGATACCCGGCATGACGCCCGACATGCTGTCCCTGCCGGAAGGTTGTGCCTTCCGCGTGCGTTGCGGGCGCGCCGATAACGCATGCCTTGCCGATCCTGCAATAGCGGCCAATGATGCCGGTCGGCACGTCCGCTGTTTCCACCCCCATGGCTCAGAGGCATCTGTATGACAGCTCTGATCCAACTCCGGGGATTGTCCAAGCGCTTCGTCAAGCGGTTGGACCTTGCGGAGAAGATTGCCGCGCGGCTGGGCGCAGACGTTCAGGAGGAAGTGGTCCACGCGGTCGACGATGTCAGCCTCGCCGTTCAGCCTCGCGAGGTGGTGGGCCTTGTCGGTGAATCCGGCTGCGGCAAGTCAACACTTGGACGCATGGTGGCCGGCATACTGCCGCCGACCGAAGGTTCGGTGCTTCTGGACGGCAAAGACACCACAGCAATGTCGCCGTCGGACCGAAGAGCCGCGGCGCTCGCGGTCCAGATGATCTTTCAGGACCCCTTTGCCAGTCTGAACCCGCGCATGCGCGTTGAGCAGATTGTAGGCGAAGCGCCGCTTGTGCATGGTCTAGTCGGTCGCGCGGGCCTGAGTGCCTATGTCGATGATATCCTGTTGAAGGTCGGCCTCGATCCGTCGATGAAGCGGCGATATCCACACCAGTTCTCCGGCGGCCAGCGCCAGAGGATCGGTATCGCCCGTGCGCTCGCAGTCCGGCCCCGCTTTCTGGTGTGCGACGAGGCAATCGCCGCACTGGATGTGTCGATACAGGCGCAGGTGCTGAACCTCTTCATGGATCTGCGCGATGAGCTCGACCTGACCTATCTCTTCATCTCCCACGATCTTGGCGTGGTCGAACACATTGCGGACCGCATCGTCATCATGTATCTCGGCCGTGTGGTTGAGGCGGCGCCGACCGAGGCGCTGTTCGCGGACCCAAAGCATCCTTATACCCAGGCCCTTCTGGCAGAGGTGCCGCGGCTCGATCAGCGCAAGCGGGACTTCACTCCGATCGCCGGAGAGATCCCGTCTCCCTTGGCTCCGCCTTCCGGGTGCCACTTCCACCCGCGCTGTCCATACGCATCGGATCGCTGCAGAACCATCGTGCCATCCCTGATCGGGCATCGTAACGACTGGGATGTCCGATGCCATCTGCACGAGGCGGGCTGAGACGCGTGGATGGGTCTCGCTGTCATCGCTTGTGCTTTCTGGATCCAGGGGGAATGCAACGGTTCTGTTCTCAATCCCTCCGGGCACGGCGCGGCTTGGCAAGAGCTGAACCTGAGCAACAGGTTGGATTGACTTGCTCTGATCGAGATTCAAGCCGGTAGCCATACGCTGAGGACGGGAGTTTCGTTCTCATTGAGCCGAGGCGTACGATAAATGTCCGGAGCCAGAGCGGTGCGGCACCGCGTGGGATCAACAGTGGTGCGTAGCCGTCGCACCGTCCTGAAGCCTTGAGGATGAGTTTGTTGCAGAGTGCTTACTACGCAATCGAGGGCGAAATTCCTTACGCCCTCCAGCCGATTGCATTCCAGAATTTATGCTGAGCAAGTAAAATTGAGCAAATACCATCACGGTCTTGAAATAAACCCAGAGGCAAATCATAAATACAAGGCTGAAGATTGAAAGAATGCCTGCATGATATACAGGAGAATAAAATGCATGAAACAGTCGCCCGTGCTTTAACCCTCGCACACGAAACCTTTCGCTGTGGTGTACCCCACTTTCGCGAGCGCCGACTTATACCGATCCGTACTTCGGCGCACCTGATTGTCTTCGATGCGGAAAAGATCAGCCCACTCTACACCATGCTGGAAGTCAAACCCGGTCTGAAGCGGGACATCAAGGATGTGAAGGATGTGGCGCGCATAGACAACTTCACCAGCGGTGATGTGTCCCTGCCGGATGAACTGTGCACCCAGGAAAAACATTATGCCAACTGGAACAAGAAGCATCGCGACACATTCCCGGTGGACAAGGGTCACAGCGCGGGTTCGCAGTTCCGCCGGCGCGATCACACCGAGCAGTCGGACATAGACACGCTGGCCGGGGTGACGCCGGAAGCCAGCGCCACGAACCGCAACTGCAAAGGCCCGCTGGAAACCGCCATCCTCAAGCACGCAATGACGCAGACCCACACCTACCTGGTGCAGGGGCCGGTCTGGTTTGGCGACAAGCCTGAACACGGCATGCTGGAGAACGGACAGTGGATCCCCGATGCGCTCTTTATCTCGGGCCTTTTTCTTCACCGCAAGTCGGTAAAGTCCTGGACCTGGCTGATGAACAACGCCGCCAGCGTGCTTCCGACGAAGGACAGCCCGGGCTCAGACCTCAAGGAAATCAGCCTCGACGAACTTGAAAGGCTGACGGACCTCTATCTGTGGAGCAATGTCCAGGCCAGAAAATTTCAAAAGCGCCGCCACAGGCTGACCGGTGGCGACTGGTGGAAGGAGGGCCAACCGACAGCAAAGTAGACGAGAGATTGCACTGAACGGGGCCAGGTTTTGCTGACCGGTGCGCGGACAAGTGCCGGTCGGCGACGGCGCTTCGAGCTGAGAAGACGGGGTGTCACGGCCGACAAGACAAGGCGAGAATTGCCTCTTCTCTGTCACCCGCGCGCGGCGAATTTCATCCGAGTATCGGCCCGGTCGGCGGAGCATCCATGTTTCGGCCCGGTTTCGCCGGAGCGCATTTGGGATGGGTTGTGGGAGCCATGTTCGCCCGTGTCGTGCCAAAATACATGAATGAAGTAACGCCAACCGCTTGAAATGGAACGGTATGGGCATACAACTTGTCTAGCCCCCACGTTCCGGGCCACTAATTTGCGGTGTCTCTATTGGGGTCTCGGGCACTGGTGGTCGCGAGACAGTCCGGCGCGGGCGCGATTCCAACTTCACCGGGAGGGACACATGCCATTTTCGAAATCTCCGAACGTCGCCCAGTATCAGAACGCTGACTGGGACAATCACGTCAAAACCGTCAGCGGAACAACCGTGGAGGCGGCGCGTCGCATAGCTGTGATGGATCCGCAGATCACGTTCTTCTTCTATTGCCGCCAAGCCGTTGCGCTTGGCCAGCAGGGGACGTTCCAGGCCGGTGATGCTGTATTCTTCTCGGGGCAATCATGGCCAGGCGAAGCACCTCAGTGCGACGTCTACACCAAGGAACAGCTGACCGTAGGGTACATCAGCTCCAACGATACGGACGGCGATATGCTGCCGGCCAGTTGTTTTACGCTCGAACAGGGCGGTCCGGCATTCGACATTGTTTTGTACTTCGCAACCAACCTTCAATACGTCTCACCTCAGACGCATACGCTCTACGGGTGCAATCCTGCGGTTCAACCATGTCCGGACACGCCCTGGTACACCCAGCCGAACACACAGATGCAAAAAGCATTGACCGCCAGCTGGAACTCCAACGTCGTCCAGCAGCTGCAGGATCAGGGTAGCGTTGTCCTGATGTCGGTTCTCGGCAATTGGACGGATGCGGGATGGTCCAACTTCACAACCTGGGAAGACGCACAAGCCTTCGCCCAGTCGCTGAATACGAACTACATCAAGGGCTACGGTTTCGATGGGATCGACATTGATGACGAGTACTCCGCCGGAACGCCGAACTCGACATCTCTGGCCATGGTCACCCTGGCCATTCGACAGGCCATGCCTGACAAGCTGCTCACCATAGCTGCCTACAGCGGCTCGCCTCTGGAGCAGCCTCAATGCTGGCGGACGCAGTATGCACCGCCGAACAGCGACGCCCCGAAAAGAACAGCCGCACAAAACATCGATTACGTCTGGGACATGAGCTACGGCACCTCGGTCGACGCTTCCACCTACGAGGGCTACGGATTTTCGAAAAACCGCATCTTCTGGGGCGTGCAAGGGGGCTACAACAGCGGCTCATCCGTGGCGACCCAGGTCCAGCAGGAGAGCTTGGGCGGCGTCATGTTCTTCACCATCGACAAAACGGCAACGCAGACCCAGGCGGGGGACGCCATCAATACACTGTTCGGCGCCGGCAGTTGGCAGGTCACTCCCGGTTGCCTGCCCGACAGCTGGAAGCAGACATAGGTCGGAAGGCGACGCTTCTCCTGGCAAGCATCCACCGGCAATCGCCCTCCCCTGGAAAGTTGACCCTGACGCATTCTTGGCCGCTGATTTGTTCGAAACTCGTCGGGGAGGATCCTGGGACGAGCCACATGCCTATGGCCCGGCAAGTTTCAAAAGATGCACGGACTCCGGCGGAGCGGCACCTGAGCAGCCTCCTTTTCCATGCACCGTCCCGATCAGCGCGAAGCGAACACCAAGGCCAGGACTAAAACGGCGTTCGGCCGACACCAGGCGCAACCGGGGCCGTACCTCGCTTCAGTGCTCAAAACCCTATCTCGGGCAGAGGCTTGAAGCCGGCAAGTTCACTGTGCCAAACCCCGACGCGCACCGGAACTTTCTTCTTTTCAGGAAGGGTAAAAAACCTGGAGAACCGGCGCCCCGCGGTGTCAGTCGCCACCGCAAGATAGCCCTCCGTGACCTTGGTTTCCACAGCAGGGCCGACCTTGGCCATAACCATGAGATCCTTCTCCACGAACCTCGGCTCCAGTATGATCCCCTTCTGGCGCGGTCCCAATGTGGCGACCGGCTTATTCGAGGTCTTCACGACCTGAGTGAAAGTCGTTTCCTTCTCCTCTAGCGGCAGTGTGCCGGGATTCAGAGGCTCATCAGCTTTGTTCGGATCCGGCTTAAGGGGATGAACCTTGGCCTTGAACTTCTGCTCACTGAGCTTGGCCTGATAGATCTGCCAATGGCGCACCGGCAGTTTCCGTGCCGGAAGGCTGTTCGAAAGAAACGAGAACGTCGCGCAACCATGCACATGTGTGAAATCAATCTTTTCCCGCTTGCCTGCTACCGCGGCGACTTCCTTCTGAGCGTCAGTCACCTTCAAGGCTTTGCCAGACTCAATCTGGTGCGCCAGTTTGTACTCGACTTCGTACATGCCCGGATGCAGGTAGAGTTTGAGCTTGCCCCGGTCCGACTCGTCGTAAAACAGCCTCTCTCCGTTGAGACCGACGTTCTTGTCGTACAAGATGTGATAGATGCCGCCGAAGGCGGAACACGCCGGATCTATTTTGGAGGCAAGCAGGACCGAGCCCACGTTCAGGTTCAACTTGACCTCGACAAACTCGCCTTTCTTGATGTCAAAGCGGGCTTCTTTCTCGGCGAATCCAATCCTTGCGACAACAACGTATCGACCCACGGGGAGCGCCATGATTGGAGAGGCCGCTTCGGAGGAAGCCACTTCCTTGGCTTCACCAGTTGGTTCCAGCTTCCTGGTTTCTGCACCATCCTTCGCTTTGTAAACCGTGTAGCGCATTCCCGACTCTATGCGCTCACTTGTTTTCTCATCATCCGTGGTCACGGCGACAAACCGGACTGTGCCAGTCGCCGGTGCCGACGGTGGAGCGAAACTTACCTCTGCCACGCGCTCGGTCGACAGGTCCGCCGGCTTGGGGGTCTTGTTCAGCGTGATTGTGTAGATGTCTGTCGGAACAAGGAACGCCGTCTCGGAAGGCTTTCCCTTGCCCGGCAAGGACCCCATACCGGAGAAGCTGACCAGGGGCGTGCCGTAGACACTTTTCTTGGCGGACGTGACGGTAAACGGTAAGCCCTTTCCGTACTTGGCACTGTGTTTGACGGTCAACCTCCTGGCATCGAGATTGATGGCCACCTCGTTGCGCACCGGATCGCCCGACAGGCTTATACCGCGCTCAACATGCCGGAAAATGATCTTCCCTTTGGACGGCGAAGCGGTATTGTCCTTGCCACTCTTCGTCAGTACGATGTTTTCGACCTCGGTTTCCAGGCAATAGCTGTAGTCGCTATCGATGTCCGAGCCCGTGATCAGCAATCCTCCGTCCTTGAGCTCTATTTTGGTGCCGCCCGCTTGCGCGCTGAGCACCGCACCATTGGTGCCGATGGACCCTATGGTTCTCGTCTTGGAACTAGATATGGTCTCGCGCTCTGCCAGCTTGGCGAAGCACCCTTGAGCAGTTTTGCCGCGCCGAAGCACCCAATTCCAGCGTGTCCCGGTCGCTTTGACGTCAACGAACGGGCTATCGGGTGTCAGTCGGTACTGAACGGCGATCTCGCCCTGCGCCGCCAACGCGGGGTTGGCACCGGGCCACAGGAGCGCAGCAAACATCAACACCAGAGGTGTGATGATGACGGAGAGACGCAACGGGCGCCCATTGGACCAATGCCCGCCTTGTGACACCCGCTGAAACGTCATGGATAGTCCTCCCGTTCGCTCTCCCGCACATGGCGCTATGACCGCACTGCAGAAAAGGCCCCTGACATCGTCAACGAACTCTAGCAAGGCTAAATGCCGGGCAACACATGCAGGCGCGAGTTTCGTCCGGCTGTGCACAAGTTTTCCCCACAAATGGCAGAAAGAACAAATTCTCGAATCGTTAGGTAATGGCTATTTTTATCTAACTAAGTCGCTATAGGGTGGGATGTCCGTTGCGCGACAAGCTATTTCGGCGGGATTGCTCAGATGAACACAAAGCAAGCTATCCTCTTGGGATCGACCGGAACATGGCTGTTGCTTGGGGCCGTAGTCGCACAGGCCAGCCAGCCACTGGCAAAGTGCATGTTCCGCGGCAAATCCTATACCCCCAATACTGAAGTCTGTCTCTGTCCGATCCTGACAACTCCCGCCCAGAGATCCGATGGAATGTACGCCATAGAGCAGACCCGGCTCACGTGCAAAGACACAGGTTTCCAGGATACGGGCAAGACCTGCGTGCGCCTGCTCACCCGGGATCTAACCAACGCAGAAGGCACTGGCGCGCTGGAAATCCTCAAAGCGGTTCGCGGAGAGTCCGCCTGTTAGTCGTCCTGTGTTGCGTGGGTAAGTCCGGAATTCAGATCATGTCCCAGCCAGACCGGTTCATTCCGCCGGCACGGAGAGGTTTTACGATGCTCCGCCTAAAGTCGATTGTACCAGGCCTCATCATTTTACTTTCAACCAGCGCTGCCAACGCCAACCCGCAGTGTCTGACCGGTCCTCATGCCACGGGGATCACTTGCGAGGTCGAAGCGACGAGGACGGACGCCTATTCGATCCATCCAAGCACGCAATGGCACCTGAAGATTGATGGCAGAGATCTGCATGTCTCGCCGAAACTTGAGCCGGACCTGAAGGACATGATGGAAAAGGTCCTACCGCGTCAGGTGCATGCGCTGGTCGGCGTAACCAAGAGCCGCCGCAAACAGGCTGATACGGCTATTCAGGCAGAACAGAAAGCCGGGAAACTCGCAAATAAACTCAATCCGCCCCCGAGCACTCCCGGAACGCAAAGCAAGGCGGCCCGGAAGAAGGCCCAGCAGATCAAGAGGCAGATTGATCAGATCATCAAGAAGGCCAGGAAGAACATTCGCGCAGCCAAGCGGTTGAATCTGAAGCATCTCGCAGCGGTCAGGGAGATCGAGGAGATGGAGCTGCACGCGCGTTGGAAGGCGGCTTACGACGCGCTTGCCGGGATAAACCGGCGGCCCGCACAGCTCGCGCTGCTCCTCAATGAATCCAAGATGTCTGTGGGTGAACTGTTCAAAGATAACTGGCCCAAGGGAAGCGGCAACTGCGCCTCGAAAACCATTGTCTTCGGCCCCGCTGCATCTGTGAAATACCACGAATGCGCGGAAAAGACAGCCGAAGCGATCGGATCCGCCCTTGATGAATTAAGCAAGCATCTGGACACTATCGGCAGCACGACCAGCTATGACGCTGTCAACCTGGCCATCGCCAGGCTGGTCGCAAAACAGACCCAGATTGCCTGTAACGCAGCCGTGGACTGGGCCCGCAGCCTCAAGAAGGAGGAAAAGAGTTTCGCCGATCTTGGCGCCTCCGCCAAAAAAATCCAGGACAAGCTTGACGCCCGCTGGCTTCTGACCCCGACCGTGCTGGATGGCCATATCCACATCTGTCCGCGGGCCTCAATTCAGGTCAGCATGCTGCACGACGCCTGTAAACTTCGGGTCGACCAGAACTGCTTGTACAGCAAACCGCACTTCACCTTTAGGGTCGGCACTGGCAACGCGAGCAGGACGGTCGCCGCTTGTGCACCGCAGCAAGATCTATCAGACGCCTGTGCTGCTGTGGAAAAGAATCTCGCCGATCAGGCAAAGACCAACGCAGACTTGGCGCGGGCCAAGAACAAAAAGCCCACAAGAGCTGAGCTCGAGAAGAAAGAAACAGAAGCAAAGCAGGCGGCTAAGCAATACTCGATGCTCGTCGAGACTGAACTGGCGGAAGCAGCCCGGTTGGAAAAAGCCCAGAAACCCAACGAGGCAAAGATCAAGCACACGAACGCGGTCGACATTGCGAAGAAAGTTGCAAAACAACTCTCAGACGCAGCGAAGGCAGCAATGGATCTGCAAACAGCCCTCGGCGTGTCGACAACGGAGAACACGGCAGAAGGGAAGGCTGCGGGGGAAAGAGCCACAGCGGCCTCCAATGCCAGTGCGGCGATAACGAAGGCCGCAGCTAAATCTCCGAAAGACCTGAAGGATGCACTGGTGGACGCGAGTAAGGTCATGAAAGTTGAAGCCGCCAAAACACCAAAACCGGGGCAGACCGTCGCTGAACTTGAAGCTCATCTGAAGAAGCTTAAGGCCAAGGCCAAGCTCTTGGAGGCCCACATCAGCGCCCTCCTCCCAAAGGAAGCAAACATTCTCACGGAACCAAAGGGCACCTGGATTTCGCGCCGGGTGGCCAATGTGAAATCCAGGCCGGTCGGAGGAGAGGTGCCGTTCATCCTCAAGTCGGTCGGCTGCGTCGACGATACAAGTCAGGATGGCGACAAGCGCGCTCCTGGACCCTGCCCGATCACCGCTGCAGTTTCGTTCACCGTCGCAGGGATTGAACTCTGCCCAAAGCCCTACAAATTTGTCACGAAGTACAAAAAGTGAGGCATCAATACGACGTGCAGTCGCGGCAAGATTCAGTGACCTTTCACCCCGGCTTTTTTAGCGGCCGCGTGCACTGCCACATGCAGATATTTACTACAGAATTTCCTGGCCTCGGGATCTAGGTCCTCGCGAAGTTCCGCGTCGGCGAATATGCTGAGGCAAAGCCCCGCCGTTTGATTGCGCTCCAGAATTCCCAATGCAATCCGGGTGATGGCTTCCGAGCGGTGCGGCTGTTCCGGCGGCGGGTTGATGATGGCGTTGTGGAAACGGGGCTGGATCGCTCCGGCATTGGCCGCAACCTGCCCATCGCCGGCGGCCACTCCACCATCCGGATTGATGTTAACCGGTGGAACGTTTGCGTTGGCATTGGCGCCTATGCCTGCAGCTGGCGCAACAGGCGAGGCTGCCAGCCCGTCAACGGCGAGCGTGCTGACGATGACGCGGTCCATGTTGTTCACAATGGCGTTGTACTGGAACCGGCCAATGGCACCGTTCATATACGCCTCGCAAGCCCGGAACAGCTGATCGCGAAGCAGTTGGATTGTTTGGGTGCGCAGTCCGATTGAGGCCATTGTCTCGGCGAACGATCGCGAAAACCCACCTCCCCCGGCCCCCGGGTTCTGACCGCCGCCGCGCACTGCGACATTCGCGGCCACGGCCGACGCGGCGGCAACAATGGCGTCAGGACTCGGCTCGGAGCACACGATGTCTCGCCTGCTCTTGTTCGGGCCGCCTTTTTCTTTCACCAGGACGGTGCGTTGGCGGGCATCCAGGCTGACACCAACACCGTCATTAATGTCGAGTTGCTTGAATATCGTGCCGGATTGGTCGCACCCGGCCACCATTACTGCACAAACTACTGCGGCGAACGCCCCTTTCACCATCCCCATCTGCTTCCGACCTCGAATTGCTTAGCGAGTACTGTGACGAAAATGATCGATAGCCTGATGTGACTGGTCGACCAAACTACTTGTCCGATCCGAAGAGTAGTTGGCCGTCGACTTGCCAAGAAGCCCTTTTTTGGGCGCCTGACCTTTTCACAAGGCGCTCCACAGGTTTTGAACAGGTTGCGAACAGTTACTCCAGAAGCATCCACATTGTTTTTTCAAGAATTTTCTAAAAAAATATTTCGCCTATTACCAATCTCTTAAATATTTTTTATACATGATGATGGTTTTCTAACATCTGTTCTAATTCAATACCAATCGTAATACTGACGAAATCTAGCATGCGTTGGAATTCTCGTGTATTTTCACGAGACTATCTATTTTGTGAGTGATGTGAAATCTGACTTTGCACGGTTCACTCACAGGAATAGCATTGAAGTCTAGACGAACGGCAAGCACAGTGTGCTACCGGATCCCCACATCTTCAGATGATCAGCACGAAGCAAACGCGCCCATAGATCGGTGAGCCAAGTATCAACTTGCCTGAATGGCATTTTCCATCTTTCGCATAGCCAGTTTATCGCCAGGACCGCCTCGTGCCGGCCGAGAGCGGACAGATTTGTGCGAAGAAGCGTTAAACGCATGTATGATTTTATCAGTCTCAGGATTCCCAAATCAGCGCTCGTCAGATTCTCTTTCCTCCATGAAAGTGAGGCGCCTAGATCAAGTCAGTTCCGGTCGAGTTGCGGTGACGGTTCAGCAATTGTTGAAGAGGGCCACACAATCGTCCGCGGCGGCCCGATGCCGAGTTTCCATGCGGTTCTTAAACGGCATAGTTATCCTGAATGTGTGAGAACCGGGCCCACGCGCCGCAAGCCACTCTCAGTTCGCCAGTTTGACCAACTCAACAATGTCGGTCAGCTGCAGCCGTTTCCGGTCTCTTTCCGATACGCTCGGCTTGGCGGCCCGCTCCGAATAGTCCAGCAGTTTCTCCCATGTTTCGTGGGAAGGCCTGTGCAGGATCCGTACCTTCCCTCGCCCGAATGGTACGGCAAGGAGCGTTTTGTCGGCAGACCAGTTCGCCCAGCCGGCAAATCTGCTAAGGGGATCTTTCCAGACAGCTAGGGGGGCCATGCTGTTCCTGTTGTATAATGCCAGAACGGATCCACGGCGCGGGGGTTCGGCCATCCCCGTGACGATGGCCATCTCCCCGGTCCGTGCAGGCCGATAGTTTAGAAGCCTGAACCCCTCGATGTGCAGCTTTCCGTGTGCTGGCCGGTTGGTCGATGCGGGACAGGGCGATTTGAGCTCACGCATGTTACGGAACTCGACCTTGCCGCCTCCGCTTTCAAAGAACACGCACTCGCCGAATGCGGCAAATCCAAGCGTATAAATGAACCCTGCCCCCTTGGTTCTGTGTCCGTTTACCGGCCGGCTGTCGTCCTTTGTGTTCCACACAGCAACAAACCCGTCATCGGATGCGGTAACCAGAAAGTCGCCGGATGAGTGGAAGGCTCCGCTCAGAACGTTCATTACCGGTCGGGCCGTTCCACCGCCGCCAGCGGTCTTGCTCTCTTGCGAAGGAGACTTGTTGTGATCGAATGTTCTGATCAGCTTCACCGACCGGGTCGAGAGACTGAACTCCCACAGTCGCGCCGTTCCATCGGCCGACGTGGTCATGATGCGATCGCCCAGGTGGCTGAACCGGGCCGAATTCACGTACGATGCGTGCTCATCCAACTCCGCGACCAATTCGCCGGTCTTGGCGTCCACCACAATGGCGGAGTTTCCGCTGGTCGGCGCCACGACGAACTTTCTGTCCGGCGACATCCCCGCGCTCACACCGGCCGCGCGCTTTTTGAGATGTTCGATCCCGCCCCAGACATCGGTCCGGGAGAGGCTTTCTCCCTGCGTCTTCTCAAAGCGGCTCAGCCCTTTGGAATGGTGAACGACAAGTCCGCCGTCCGGCGTGAAGTTCGCCCAATATGGCGATTGCACGTCGAGGGCGAACGATTTTCTGGAAGCTGATCTGGAATGCGCCGACCGCTCCATCCGCCATGTCCGAACCCTTTGCGAATAAAAGCTCAACGCTTTGAGGTTCTGGGCAGATCGCCAGGCTATCGCCTGCTCTCTCCCTGAAATGATCCCGAACACTTCGGATACGCGTTTCGTCCGAAGCTCCAGCTGCCCTCTCCGCGCGCGCCGGCCCGCACGGGTGCTCGTCCAGTAAACCATGTCGGTCAGCCCATGCCCGCCATTACCGCCTTGCGAGAACACCACAAAATTCTGGCGGGAACCAGGATCGAAAATCGCAGACCTGATGTTTTCACCGCCTGCGCGACCGACCAATTTCAGAGGCTTTCCGGGCTCTGCATCGCGCAACCGCCATATCCACACTTCCTCGGCGAAGGCCGCCATCAGTAAGCTTGCATCAACGTTGACCGAGAGGCTGCGAACCCTCCTCGGATGACGGTCGGTGACAAATACAGCCTGTCCGGTTGCCACGTCCCAGACAGTTGTTGTCAGGTTAGTCGATACAGCAAGGCGGAGATCCTTCAGTTCCGCCCGTTTGCCGGCAGGCAGGACGAATGTCGTTGCTCTTATGCGCTCATCGATGTTCGTTCTCATTCTCCGAACCTGCCGGCGAGACTCAAGATCCCATATCAAGATCAAGCCGCCCGAAACCTGGATGTGGAACCAGCGACCGTCGGGACTGAACCCGACATGCCGCCCAGTTCTTTCCCGTGAAAAATCTGCGACCAGCTCGCCAGTCATTGCATCCCACACCTGGTATCCACGACGTCGCGGCCCGTTTTCCGGCCTCCAGCTCGTGTGGGACACCAACCGTTTGCCGGTTGGATCGAAAAAAATTGACCAGACCCGCCCTCCGGCTTTTGACACAGCCTCGGCTTGCCCAGTCGCCGTGTCGATAACCTGGATGGTGCCGTCTTCGTAGCCGAGCGCAAGCGACCCTCCGTCAGGGCTGAACGCTCCAGTGGTCACCATGGCGCCCGGCGACGTCTTGGAAACAACCACCGCAACTTCTCCGTCAGTTGCATTCCATACCTTCGCCGGCCCGGTGCCTGAAATGGTAAGTACGCGCGAGCCGTCCGGGCTCAGCGAGACCGGCCGCCCATCCGATCCTACCATTGAACCCTCGCCAGCCGCGGTTAGATCAATCAGTTGAATATGATCAAGAAAGCTCACAAGCAGCGTGTTGCCATCGGGCCCGAAACGGATATCGCCAGCGTTCCCTCTGCCCAGATCCCTATCCTTGCCCCAGACCAGTTGTCCGTTTTCGGCCTGCGCAATGTTCAGCTTTCCGCTCGATGACGCCACGGCGACGCGCGTGCCGTCGCTGCTCACGTCAAGCGCTCGGATCTCATTGTCGTTGTCCGTGCTTCCCGTTCCGAAAACCCTGGAGGTGCGCGCCTCATCCTGTTTCAACTCCGGTGTCCCATTCCCACTTTCAGTTTCGTTGAAGATGCGCAACTCCCCGTTGCCCAGCCCGACGAAAAATGATGTCCCGTCCGCACCGAATCCCAACGACTTCACGATCTGGTTCAGTTCAGCGTGGGAACTATATTCGGCCTGGAAGCCCCCGCCCTCAGATTCAGCCCTTGCCCTGAGATTCCAAACACGAACGAACGAACTGGTAAGCCCGCCTTCATTCGATTCCGATATGGACGCTGTGACAAGTCTGCGATCGTCTTTGCTCAATGCGAACAGATCGACATTGAGCAATGGAGGTGCCCCCCTGCCCGACGCCACATCCCATATGCGCAGAGACTTTTCGCTTGCCAGAGTGATGAGAATTTTCCCGTCTGCGCTGAATACACCGCGCTTCAGCCGGCTCTTCGCCTTACCCCGTTCGAGCTCGGTGGCCTTGGCAGTTTCCGAGACGATCCGTGCCGCACCTCCGGGCCTGGTCACCAAAGCCAGGTTTGCTCCAGGCAGGTAAGCACCTGGAACAAACCTATCGTAGGGAGACGCCCACGGTGACAACCGGACGACGTCTGGATCCGCCGAGTTTTGCCTTGCACCATTGGCCCACAATGCAGTCCAGCCGGCATTGCTCCATTGCGCCGAAACGAGATTGCCAAACTTGCCCTGAAGCTCCGGGCCCGGGCGCGGTGCCGCCGTGGCAGCCCTCGCGAGAGCGAGATTGTAGGGTACTTGCGCACTGGTCGATATTTTGCGGGCATCCAACGCCAGTCTCAGAGCCGTGGCGGGCCGGCCTTCGTCAACTTCAGATTCCACGATCGAAGCGCGACGTAGCGCGATGGCCTTCAGCGCAACATCGGACAACGCCTTTCTCCGCCCCAACTCATGCTCGAACTTCAGTCTCTCGTTCTGCGCATCCCCCAAGGCTCGTCTGAGCTTCTTTGAATTCTCTTCTACTTCCTTCAGCGAGGCCTCCGCTTCCGCATGGGCAAACCGCGCTTTTTGAGCACTCTCTGCCGCTTCCTCTCGCGCAACTTCGGACTGTTTCTGTGCCAGCCTGGCCTCCTCAGCGCTCTCTTCTGCTGTCTGCATGCTTAGCCAGGCAAACACCCACCCCAGCACCGCCACACCGGCCAGCACGCTCAAGATTGCGGTCACCACCCGTGATCGCTTTTGCTTCTCCGCCGCCAACAGGGTTTCCTGCCTCAGCCTCTCGCGCTCCTCCTTGTCCTTCCTGTCTTGGTCAACTCGCGTCTTGCTGACTTCGACAAACTCGCTGACATTCGAAAACTGACCACCATACCGCGCCGCCCAGAGTTCAGCATTCGGCTTTCCACGGAGGAGTTGCTCCCACTGAAGAATCTCCGCTTCCGTCAGCGTCGCCCCCTGATCTTCGCGCCATTTCCGCTCGCCTCTCCTGAAATCGAGATACTTGGCGGCGTCAGCACCTTCACTCATGCACCAGTTATCGAACGTCTTCCATTTGCGGATCAGGCTCTCGTGGGTGACGTCGAGGGATGCCCTGCCATCCTTCCACCGGACAAAACTGACGTTCGGGTCGGTGAACTTGTTCGCGACTTTTCTCACCTCAGCCGGCGTTGTGCCCGAGAGTTGGGCAACTTCGCGCGGTGTGGTAACCCGTCGGCGTCTGCGTGCGTTTTCGTCCACTTCGCTCAGCAAGCGGAACATACGTTCAGCGACGGGCCGCTGGTTCGCCTTCAGGCGTAAGTGAAGAATCTGGTCGGCGCGCTGCGAGAGGACACCTTGCAATCCTTCGTCGCCGGCGAGCCGTTCATAGTCTTCGAGCTTCAACAGCACCGGCGCGCCAGCTTTCCGCCGTTTGCGCACCGCGTTGCGCCAAAGCCAGAACAGCGCATGTTGCATCAACGGCAATAGATCAGGATCGTACCTCGACATGCTTGTCATCTCGGAGAGAAGACAACGCACCAGTTCGGGCTCGATACTGCCGTTATAGTGCCGAAGCGCGAGCGGTTTTGCGATCGCATCTTCGAGCTGCTGCTCGTTCAGCCTCGGCGTGAGGAATTGGGAATCGTTAAGCGCCTCCGGCAGCCCGTGAAAGGTGGCACATTGTTCGAGAAAGTCCGTCCGCATCGTGAGCACGACGTAGAGACCGCGCGGCCGGGCGTTGAAAACGTTCAGGAGAAGATTGATGAACTGGGCATCTTCATCCGCGAACTCCAGATCATGTCTGAATATTTCCTCAAACTGATCGACCAGGATGAACAGGTTCTTGTTGCTGCCAATCAGTTCCGGCAGCTCTTTCGCAAGATCGATCAGCGCCGTTGTCCGGCCACGCAGCCTTGTTTCTAGCGCAGCCTCGGAGGGCTGGCGCTTCCGGCGGCCCGGTCGAGGGCTCTTCGTGAGCGCGGCAGCAATCGCTGCCGCCAGATTTCGGATAGGCCGGCGGCCCGGTTCCAGTTCAGCGAACTCCCAGCTGGCGCCGGCCGAATAGATCAGGCCCGAACTGAGCGCAGGCATGAGGCCGGCCCTGACCAGGGAAGACTTGCCACAGCCGGACGGTCCAAGCACGGCCATGAAGTGGGTATCGCGCAAACGATCAACCAATTCATAGGTCTGCGACTGCCGCCCGAAATAGATCAGGGATTCATCACTCTCCTCAGTGACGAGAAATGGCCTCAGTCCCGGGTAGGGATTGGGCGGCCATTTCCGCCTGGAACCAGTTTTCGCTGTACGGCGGCGTCTCAATGAACGGTTCCCTCCGTCTTGTCCATCAAAGTTCCCAGTCTGTCGACGAAGCTGGAAATTTCTTTGAAGGTTTCTTCGTTGTCCGCTCCCTCCGTCAGATCGATCGGTTTCAAACGATCACCAGCAGATAGAAACATCTTGCCTTTGGGAGGATCAAAAATGGCGACGATCGCGCACTTGTCGTCGCTGTCCGGCCGATTCATGAAAGTGTCAATTTCGTCCATCACCCACCGGAGAGCGACTTTCCCCCAGACGATGACGAGCCCCTTGGCATACTCGTCGAGACTGGCGATATCCTCCGAACTCAGATGCTCAGTCGGCTGGATGACCGTGATCTTATATTTCGACGGTACCTCCGACACCAATTCGTTGAACCTTGAAACCATCTCGCTGTCATCCTTGTCGCTTCGCACGGCGACAAAACAGACCCCGCGTGGCCCTGGTGACGGGTCCTTGTCTGAAAGGGAGCTGACAAAGCTCTCCACAGCATCGACAAGCGCTTCTCGATTTCCCTCAACCAGACCGGATCCGTCACCTTTGGAGCTCGCCAGAGAAAGCAAGAAGTCCTGGTATGCCCCCTTCTCAAGCTTCTGAGGATCCATCTCCGGGACGAGCCAGTAGAGAATCGGAACCCCTTTTGCCAAGGCCTCATCTCGCTGAACGCCGACCATGCCCAGTTCATGATCAAAGCCGAAGACACCCTCGTTCTGATCGAGCACCTGAACAAAAAGGACACAACTGGCCAGGTCCTGATCAAGCGAGCTTTGCAGATGGCCACCGATCTTGACGTCAGCACCTGGACCGGCGTGGATGCCGTTCTTGTCGTTATTGTTCAAGACATCGACCACCCAGGTGCGGGCCTTGTCGGCGGTCTTTCCCTGACACAGTCCGAAGTAGACGGATCGCAGTGTATCCTGCGCGCCGCTGGCCTTCGGTTGAGGATGATGCTTCAGATTATAGAGTTGTTCCGAGTAGTCCTTACCCATCCGGGCGAGACGCCGCTCGGCCCGCGGATCGATGCTGCCATGGGGTGTCCTCATGGGGACGAATGCAAACTCGTCCAATTCCGTCCGTTCGAAGAACTCATACGAAAGAAGCGGATTTGACGTCTCATCCTTCAGAAAATCTGGCCAGTTGTTCCTGTCGGTGCGCTCCTTCTCGACGATAAAGATGCGCATGTCCGCTTCGTCCTGCAGGCTCCTCACAAATGCCTCGCCCTCCTTCCTGCACCACCTGGAGTTCAGATAGTACGGCGACATGACAACAATTAAGGTCGAGGCTCCGGAAACTGCATCGGCGAGCCGTTTTTCGAGAGCTCCGTGTCTTGGAAGCTTGTGGTCTTTCCAGATTGCCACAGCCGGCGCCTCGGACAATCCCTCCCGCACCCTGAGCTGCTTGCCCAATTCGTCGGCGAGAAAGGTGCTGAAATCCGAAACCCAACCCGAAGCGCCATCGTCATCATGAGCATAACTGATGAAAACATCGAAATCTCGATCTGGCAAATACCCCATAACACTCGGTTTCTTTGTAAACTTGTTTTGTTGCTGCAGGTTTGTGTGATCTCGTGGCTACTGCGCCAGACAGAAGATTGCTTATGTATCCGTCTCCGCAATGATCTAAATCATCGCTACTCATGCTTGCTTATGTCAATAAAAAATCTAACGCAAAACCACACTAGATTCAACAGCATTGAGATGCGCTACGGTATATTTCAGTGCACTGCGCAGAATTTTATGCAACTTGAGGCAGGCTTCAATTTGTAGAGTGCCTGATCATGCTTGTTTCTTTTTTGATACGACGAGGATCGAGCACCCCTCATCGCGGCGGCGTGATGTGGAGATTTGGACCTCCCGCACAAGATCAGGGCTCCGCCTCTTTTGGGCGATCACTCCGAAGGGCGTTTCTGGCAGCAGGTTGCCTTGTGTGCCGGGTGACTTGTGTCTGATCATCGGATGTTAGACCAGCGGTCCCCACGATGGGTCTGTCGCGACCCGCTTTCGGGCTGCGTCAGCGCCTATGTGGACTCATCCTGGGCTGGCCCGGACACCTCATCCAGACCATCGAGCAGCTCCTGATCGGGTACCAGTTCGCCCTCCCTACAGTACCGCAGGTAAGCCTCCCGAAGGTTTCGCATCAGGTCCGCGAAAGCGGCCGGGCTCTGTTGCAGGAGAGGCTTGAGTACCGCCATGCCTTCTGCGGCGGCACCGGCCGCTTCAACAAACCGACCGTCGCTGGCATGGATCTGTGAGTTTGCCCCCAGACTCTTCGCCAGCAGCGGAGTGAACGCATCGGGACGCAACGCAACCAGGGTCCGGTAGTTTCCCAAGGCTTCCTCGGAGGCTTTCAGTGCGTCCTCTCGACGGTCGAGAGCATGGAGCCCGTTACCAAGGTTAGTCAGGCTCGCAGCTAAATTCGGAAGGAAGGCGTCCGGGTGAGAAGCTGCCAGGTTCCTCCTAATCTCGACAGCCTCCTCTGAAGCCTTCAGGGCGTCTTCATGATGCCCGAGACTGGAGAGCCTGTTACCAAGGTTGTTCAACTCCGTCGCCAAATCCCGAAGGAATCTGTCGGGACGGGCTGCTGCCAGAGACCTCCAGAACCCGACAGCCTCCTCTGAAGCTTTCAGCGCTTCCTCATGACGTCCGAGATCGGAGAGCGCGATACCCAGGTTGGTCAGGCTCGTCGTGAGATTGCGAAGGAAGACGTCCGGACGGGGTGTTGAAAGAATCCGTCTGAGTTCGACGGCCTCCTTCGAAGCTTCCAGCGCGTCCATTCGGCGGCCAGAAGCTGAGAAAAGCACTCCGATGTTGTTCAAGTTCGCCGCGAGCTTCGGAAGAAAGGTATCGGGGAGGGACGCTGACAGATCCCGATGGATCCCGAGAGCCTCCGCAGAAGCGTTCAGGGCATCTTCGATACGGCCAACATCGAGCAGCCTAACGCCGAAGTCGTTAAGCCGATCGGCGAGGACGGCTAGGGCTTCTACATTGCCTTCGTCATCGTCTTCAAGAGACGAACTGCCGGGGCGCCTCGCGAGTTCAGTCAGCCGTTCCGCCAAACTGAGGCAGAGATCGGAAAGCACCAATGAGTAGCGCGGCAAAGCTCGGTCGATCGCTGCGAGGGTGCCGAGTTCGAACCCGCTGACTTGTTCTTCTAGTCTTGGACAGAGTTGGAGTAGCTGACCCGGCGTTGCGACTGCGACTGAAATCAGATCGGCACCCAGCTCTCCACCACGCGTCTGGATGAGCCCCTCGAGCGCTGCAGCAGGTTTGGCGGCGGCCTCTCCGTGTTCAGACCGGGTGGCCCGATTGAGCGTGGTGAGGATATTCTGCCGCCGGTCTCTGTTCCCGGCCGCCCAGGCAAGCCCCGCCTCCATGAGCTCCGACCCCGCAACTTGCGCCACATGGTGTTCGCCGATCAGATCGGGCTCCAGAGGGCTGAGCCCCCTTCCCGGCGCTGGAAACAGCGCCTGCAGCATCAAAAGCACCTGGGTCTGACTGACGGTCGAGTCTCGCTTGTAGAGCGG